>JBFWPD010000058.1:0-13557 GCA_050250175.1 Vicinamibacterales bacterium | reverse complement strand
CCCTGGCGCACCTACGACGCAACTCCCGGGCCAGACCGACGGCTGAGGTTCGCGAACGGAACGGCTGCGCTCTCGCAATTGTCGAGATCTGAACATGACTATCGTGAGCGCCGGGCGCGTGCGGCGGCTACACTCGATCGAGCATTGAGAGGAGGCGTCGATGAACAAAGTGGTGCACTTCGAGATCCCGTTCGAGAACAAGCAGCGTGCGATGACGTTCTACACGAGTGCCTTTGGCTGGCGGCTGCAGGACATGCCCGAGATGAACTACGTCATGGCGACGACCGCGGACGTGGACGAACATCACATGCCCAAAGCGCCAGGCGCGATCAATGGCGGCCTGTTCCAGCGACCGAAGGAAGCGCCGGCCCCGACGATCTATGTCGGCGTGGATTCGGTCGCTGACGCGATCAAGAAGGTGGAAGTCGCCGGTGGAAAGATTGTCACGCCCATGACGCCAATTCCCGGCATGGGTGCCTATGCGCGCGTCGCCGATACCGAGGGCAACGTGCTCGGTCTCTTCCAGGAGCAGTCGTGACGTCCGGGACGAGATAGACTCAGCGTCGTGGGTCGCATCGACGTGGAGGATGCCGAAGCACGCGGGCTCGCCCGAGTCTTCGTCGCGGCGACAATCGCCGAAGCGCGCAAGGCGGAGGAGTGCCTCACTGAGCGCGGTGTCGACTACGCCGTGCAGGCCGAGGCGCTCAGCCGCACGCTCTTCGGGTCGCTTCGATACTGGGCGGCCTTTTATGTTGATCCCTCTGAAGCGCGGTCGTGCGCTGCGGTGCTTTCGGCTGCCGGACTGGAGATGGGTGTGGTGATAGACGAAGAGACGGAAACCTGAGCCCGGCGTCCTGCCGGGCACATCGGCGTGGATAGCCGCACAACTGGAGAAGGCCATGAGAAAGAAGCTCGCGTTCGGCGCTGGGCTGGCCGCCGCCAGCATCGTCGCGCTCCTCGTCGGATTGGATCCCCCGGTGTCAGGTCAGTCGGCGACGAGCACCGTCCCGGTTGATTCCGACGACCTCGGCGGTGTCGTGACCGGCCCGAAAGGCCCTGAAGCAGGTGCCTGGGTCATCGCGGAGACCGCCGATCTTCCCACGAGGTTCGCACGCATCGTCGTCACCGACGACAATGGCCGTTATCTCCTCCCCGATCTCCCGAAAGCCAACTACAGCGTCTGGGTGCGTGGATACGGTCTCGTCGACTCGCCGAAAGTGCAGTCGGCGCCTGGCCGCGCGTTGGATCTCGAGGCCGTCACTGCACCTGATGCCCGTGCCGCCGCGCAGTACTACCCGGCCGCCTATTGGTTCTCGCTCCTCGAGGTTCCTCCGGCCAGCGAGTTCCCCGGGACGGGCGCGGAAGGCAATGGCATCGCGCCAGGGATGCGCAATCAGGCGCAGTGGCTGCGGAGCCTGAAGAACGGCGGCTGCATGGCCTGTCATCAGCTGGGCAACAAGGCGACGCGTGAGATTCCTTCCCAATGGGGAGAGTTCACGTCGACCGAGGAAGCATGGAGCACGCGCGTGCAGGCGGGCCAGGCTGGATCGCAGATGAGCGGACAGCTGAATTCGTTTGGCCGTGAGCGCGTCGTCGAGCACTTCGCGGACTGGACCAACCGCATCATGGGCGGCGAAGTGCCACCGGCGCCGCCGCGGCCCCAGGGCATCGAGCGGAATCTGGTCGTCACCCTGTGGGATTGGGCCGATCCGCAGGCGTACCTCCACGACGTCGTCTCGACCGATCGGCGCAATCCGCGAATCAACGCACGCGGGTTGTTGTACGGCTCGCTGGAATTGAGCAAGGACTACGTTCCCGTACTCGATCCCGAACGGCACCTCACGAGCGTCGTCGAGCTGACCGTGCGCGATCCGGCGACCGAACCCGCCTCGTCGCCCGACATGCTCCGCCCTTCGCCGTACTGGGGCGACGAAGTGTTGTGGGAGAGCAGGAACAACGTGCACAACCCGATGCTCGACGCGCAGGGGCGGGTGTGGCTGACGTCAGCGGTCAGGCCGCCTGAGAATCCGGCGTTCTGCCGTGAAGGTTCGTCGCATCCATCGGCGGCGCTCTTTCCAATCGAGCGCGCTGGCCGGCACCTGCAGATGTACGACCCGGAGACGCGGCAGATCACGCACATCAGCACCTGCTTCGGGACGCATCATCTGATGTTCGCCGAGGATGCGAACAACACGCTGTGGACAAGCGGGGGCGGACAGGTGGTGGGGTGGCTGAACACGAAGATGTTCGAAGAGACGGGTGACGAGGCGCGTTCGCAGGGTTGGACCGCGCTCGTCATGGACACCAACGGCAACGGCCGCCGCGACGACTACGTCGAACCCGATGCGCCGGCCGATGCGGCGAGAGACACGCGGTATGCGGGCGCCTTCTACGCGGTTGCGCCTGCGCCTGATGGATCGGTGTGGGGATCGCAGCTTGGGTTCCCTGGGGCCGTGATCCGGTTGGTGCCCGGAGCGAATCCGCCGGCGACAGCGCTTGCGGAGATCTACGAGCCGCCGCTCGACAAGGCCGGGGTGCCGATCGCGGGCTTCTCGCCTCGCGGGATGGACATCGACAGAAGCGGCGTGGCGTGGGCAGCCATGGCCAGCGGCCACATGGCCAGCTTCGATCGGAGAAAGTGCAAGGGACCCCTGAACGGACCGCAGGCGACGGGCCAGCATTGTGCGGAGGGCTGGACCTTCTACACGGAGCCCGCGCCGCAGCTCAAGGGCGTCGCCACGAGCGGCAGCGCCGAGTCGAGCTACTACACATGGGTCGACCAGTTCGATACGCTCGGCCTCGGCGCCAACACACCGATCAACACCGGAAATCAATCAGAAGGGCTGCTGGCGCTCAAGGACGGGAAGTTCGTGGTGCTGCGGGTTCCGTATCCGCTCGGTTTCTACACCAAGTGGATGGACGGCCGCATCGACGATGCGGCCGCGGGATGGAAGGGCAGAGGGATTTGGGCGACCGTGAGCACGCGTGCGCCGTACCATATGGAGGGTGGCAAGGGAACGACGAGCAAGGTCGCGCACTTCCAGCTCCGGCCGGATCCGCTCGCACGCTAGCTGGAGAAGGCGCCGCGTGGAATGAGCTCGGAATTCTGGGATCGGGCGGCTCGCATCGATCCGATGTGGGCCGTCCTGTCCGATCCCGCCAAGCGCGGGCGCCAGTGGCGCACCAGCGAGTTCTTTGCCACCGGCCGCCGCGAGATCTCGCTGCTCCTGTTTCAGCTGTCGCAGCTTGGACATGCGCCGCGCTTCGGCGACGCACTGGACTTCGGGTGTGGCCTGGGCCGCCTCTCGCAGGCGCTCGCAGCGTCCTTCGAGCGGGTTGTCGGCGTGGACATCTCCGGGAACATGATTCGGCTTGCGGCGCGTCTCAACAGGTTTCCGGCGCGAGTGTCGTATCTGCTCAACGATCGGCCCGATCTGACTCGCGTGGATTCTGCGTCATTTGATTTCGTCTATTCGGACATCGTGCTGCAGCACGTTCCTCCTGACGAGGCGCGCGTCTACATCGCCGAGTTTGCCCGCGTGCTTCGGCCCGGCGGCATCGTGGTCTTTCAGCTTCCTGCGGAGTGGCGTCCACCGGCGGCGCGTGCTGCAGGACCTGCCGCAATGCCGGACGAAGTGTATGCGGCGGAGATGGCCGCTCGGTCACGAGATCCGATCGCGCTGTCACCTGGGGCCGCGGCCGATGTCGTCGTGCAGGTCACGAATGCCTCTTCGGCTGAGTGGAACCAGAGCGTGTCAGGCCCCATCCGGGTCGGGAACCACTGGCTGAGCGAGGACCGCACGATGCTCATTCAGGACGACGGTCGTGCGGCGCTCCCCGAACGTCTTGCTGCGGGCGGGACAGCGACGCTCGTCGTGACAGTGACGGCTCCGCGGGAACCGGGCCGCTACCTTTGCGAGTTCGACCTCGTTCACGAGGGGATCACCTGGTTCGCCGATCGTGGGTCGAAGTCGATGTGTCTGCCCGTTGTCGTTGGCTCTTCGGCCGGTGCATCGAAGGGGCCGCATCGCGAGACCACCGTGTCGCCGGAATTGGAGATTGAGTACCCCGAGCTGGATGACCAGCTCACGCCGCCGGAGGCGGAGGTCGAGGTGGGCGAGTTTCCGATGCACGGTATTCCCGCCGCGGAGATCCTCGCGCTGCTCGAGGCGTGTGGCGCGGAGTGCTTTCACATGGAGCCTGACGAGCGGGGCGGTCCCGAGTGGGCGGGCTATCGCTACTTCGCGCGGCGCACACCCGGGTAGCTGCCTGCTACACTGAACGGCCACGCGCCCGTAGCTCAGTTGGATAGAGCACCGGCCTTCTAAGCCGGGGGTCGCAGGTTCGAGTCCTGCCGGGCGCGCCACATCGCTTCGCTCCGTGGCGTTCGCCCGCCAGTCCTCGGGGAAGCGCCGCGGCTCATGGCGTTGCCACTCGCCGCGAACGGTTCCGAGTCCTGCCGGGCGCGCCACATCACACGCCTCCGCTTCCTGCCCCTCGCCAAACGCTCGCGCATTCTCGGGTGTCGCAATTTCAAGTATTGTGCGGGGTCTAGTACGTCGGTCTCTTCGTGAGCGTCTTGCGCCACCACACGGTTGTGAGCGACGAGGGAGGAAGGACATGCATCCCTGGCATGACACGTACCTGGACGACACATCCGTCGCCACAGCCTTTCCGGTCATCATAGAAATCCCGAGAGGCAGCAAGAACAAGTACGAACTGGACAAGGAGACGGGACTGTTGCGGTTGGACAGGGTGCTGTACAGCGCGGTTCACTACCCGGCGGACTACGGTTTCATTCCTCGCACGTACTGCGACGACGGCGACCCCCTGGATGCATTGGTGCTGAGCCAGGAACCCGTGTATCCATTGACGATCGTAACCGCGCGCGCCGTCGGAGTAATGCGGATGCGGGACGAGAAGGGCATAGACGACAAGGTCGTGGCGGTCAGCGTGCACGATCCCGCGTTTGCCGACTACACCGACAAGAACCAATTGCCGGCTCACGTGCTGCGGCAGCTCCAGCGCTTCTTCGAGGACTACAAAGCGCTCGAGCACAAGCAGGTGGTGGTCGAGGACCTGCTCGGGCCCGCCGATGCCGTTCGCATCCTGGTCGAGGCGTTGGAGCTGTATCGGCGCCTCAGGCGAGGAGAGCTATGAACGCCCGCCTTCAGACAAGGCCGTGCCGCTTCATCTTCCGCCAGAGCGTTACGGTACTGATATTCAACTCGGCGGCTGCTCTCTGGCGGTTCCCCTTGTGCCTTCCGAGCGCCTGCTCGATCGCGGCGCGTTCGTGATCCTGGAAGTCGAGCGTGCTGGCTCCGCGAGCTCGCGCGGTCTGCGTCATCTCTGGCGGCAGATCGCTGCTGGCGATGCGTGAGCCATCAGCGAGAATGACGGCGCGCTCGACGGCGTGCTCCAGTTCACGAACGTTCCCTGGCCATGCGTAGCTCATCAAAGCTGACATGGCATCGGCCGACACCGCGCGGACGTCCTTTTTCATTCGCGCCGCCGCCCGGGTCATGAAGTTGTAGACGAGCGGAGGGATATCCTCGCGTCGCTCCCGCAGGGGCGGCACCGTGATGACAAAGGCGCCCAGTCGGAAGTAGAGATCCTCGCGGAACGTACCCGCTTCGACCGCGGCCCGGAGATCACGATTGGTCGCAGCGACGACGCGAGCGTTCACGTGGATGTTGCGCTCGGCGCCGACACGGCGAATCTCGCGCTCCTGGAGGGCGCGCAGCAGCTTCGCCTGCACCGTCTGAGCTATCTCACCGATCTCGTCGAGAAAGATTGTCCCGTTCCCTGCCACTTCGAACAGGCCGGCCTTGTCACGGACGGCGCCCGTGAAGGCTCCACGCACATGGCCGAACAATTCAGACTCGAGCAGTGTTTCCGTCAGGGCTGCGCAATTGATGCTGACGAAGGGCTCGGCGGCGCGGGGACTCTGATCGTGGATCAGGCGCACGACAAACTCTTTCCCCGTACCGCTTTCCCCATACACGAGGACAGTCGTGTCGAGAGGGGCTACCCGGGCAGCCAGCTCCAACACGTGCTGCATGGCCTGGCTGCCGGCAACGAAGTGACTGTCGGCGGCGTGCTGGTTGATTCGTTCCCGAAGCAGGTTCAGTTCACGTTCACGGCGTTCCACGAGTCGTTCGCGCCGTTCCAGAACCCGCAGGCGTGTGCTGATCACTTCGCCCAGGCGCTCGACTTCCTGCCCGAGATTGGCGGCCTGGAAGTCCGCCCGGATCGCATCGATCTCTGGTCCCCAGCTGCCGGCGTCGCGTCCGACGACCGAACAGTGGTCGTTCCCCTGTCCGGCACACTCCGTTTCCTGAAAGTACACCTCCTTGCCCATGCAGGCGCTGGCGAAGCCGCTCGCATACCCGACCAGCGACCAGCAAACAGAGGTCACGCTCTTCCCGTAATGATGCCAGTGCTGCTCGGCTTCGTACGAGTCATGCCACGTCACATCCAGTTCGAACCGGCCTGTTTCCTCGTCGTATTCCATCCCGCCGACATCCGCTCGCACGATGCCTTCCAGCGAGTGGAGCGTTGCGCCGGCGCGGATCCCCTCGAGAGGGGTGGCCCAGCTCGATCGCGCACGAAGGTTCACGGCATCGTGATACCCGTCGGCGAATCCGAATCGCAGCAGGAGCCGCCGCGCCACCTCGGAACCGAAGGTATCAACGAGCTCCTTTCGCATCAGACCCATCGCCGCCGCACTCAGGATCACCACTCGCTGTTCGTGAAGCCGAATCACGCCCTGGTCGGGCCTGAAGTCGAGGAGCTCCGCGATGTGCGAAGCCCGGCGGCCGGATGCGGAGTCGTGCTTTGGACGAGCGGTCACGGTACGCGCCATTGTATGTCGGCGGCACGACGCCGTCCCGCTCTATCGGACCTGAGCGATCACCCACAGAATGAATTCGGACAGACCTCGAACGGCGAACGCGACTGCCAATCCGAGAAGCAGTATTGCGACTGGTGCCAGGAGCGCGACGGGAGCGGCACCGGGATTCCGTGCGGGCGGCTCGCTCGCAGCGAGCGAGGCCGGCGCGCGCACCGACGACTGTGTCACCGAGGGCAGCAGTAACGTTGCGGTGTAGTTTGCGAGCATGATCCCTTCTAATCACTAGAGCGACTGGATTTCTCGAAGCGCACGTGAACGCAGGAACATCAGGTCCTGTGCGCGGCGTCCGAAATGGGTCAATGCTTCGAACCAGAGAAGACGCGCATCGGCGTGCGGGCATTCATCGTCGCAGGCTTCCCTCGAGCTTCCGGATCGGAGCAGGCGTTCATGGGAGACCATCGCGTCATGCCACGCCGAGAGTCGAGCGCTGAGCGATATTGCCTCGCTTGTTCCGACCGTTGAGCCGACCACCAGGTACAGATTCATCTCTCTATCCTCTATATCGCCGCCGGAATGCCACGGCCGGTCATCTCGCAGATCGTCGCCCTCCAAGGCGGCGACATGCGTGACCGGGATGCCAGCGACCGTCTATCGGAGCACCACGTTCAGATCCTGGGCCTGCCTCACGAGGGTGGGCGACCCAGGACGTCAGAGATTGCTGGAAATGACGATCGGGTTCGTCATGCGGCGTCGGCGCGAATCGGCAGGAACCCCCTCACGAAAGGTTCAGTCCGATTCGCGCCCGCCACATCCACCGAACGGAGGGGGACGCCGGCAGAGAGCTGCGACAGAAGCATGTTGAGCAATGACCCTAGGGGTTTAGAGTCGACTTTCGAACTCACCGGTCTACAAAGCAATCCGCGAGCCACCGACAAGCACCGTAAAAACCAATCCCGTGGCTCGGCGCAGCATTTCACTGCAACGCCGGAATTTCGTTTCTGAAATCCTGACAGGTGTTGCAATTGTTGTTTCGATCAATTGCCCAGATGCGCTGCGTGTGTCTCGGCGGCACTCCGCGCCCGCCTGGCTGCATCCCGAGCGCGTGTGGCCAGCTGGTCGTAGTGTGCCGCCACGCCAGCTCCTGAGCGATTTCCGCTGCTCTGTGCCGCCGCCAGCGACCTCCACCTCCGGGCGGCTTTCATGTGTCGCTCAGTGAGGTTCACGAAGTACTCGTGGAGAATCTGGTGATCTGCAGGCGTTCGCGCGCCTGACACGAGCTCGCCGATCTGTCGACTCGTGGGTTCGAGCGCTCCATCTCCCATCAGAAAACGTTCGCTTGCTGGAGGCGCCTGCGAGGGCATCCCCTTGGAGAGCCGCTCGTAATGCGCGGCGAGTTCGCGCAGCGTCGCCTGGCCCTCGTTCGCCGCGCGTGCACGTCTCAGATGGTGAGCGCGTTGAACAGCAGCCTGGGAGCGACTCGGATTGCCGGGGTGAGCGGCCGACACACGGTGCCGGCTGGCGGCTGCTGCGTACCGATCCGCCAACGCCGAGAAGTGCCCGGCCAGACGTCCGTGGTCGTACTGGTCTCCCGCTGCAACAGACCGTTTGACATCGACGCTGGTCATGAGCCTTCGCTCCTCCGCAACGGCGGCGCCGGCGGCGCTCAACGTGACCAACGCCACAAACACGACAACTCGAGTCCTAGTCAAGATGACCTCCTTCTCGTCGACGGGACCTCGGGCGCCGTCTCACCGCCCGTTGAACCGCGGTCTCACACGCACGACTGCGACAATCCGGGTGTCACCGGATCGCACGCGGTGCGCAAGGCCGTGCGAACCAGTGACGCAAACAGACTTCAGGCGACGGTTGGAAGGAATGGAGGCAACTGGCCGGCCAATCTGTTGCGCGCTGGATCTCGTTGATTGTGCGAGTTCGTGCCGAAGAGCCGTGGAGGGGGCATTTCAGGTGAAACGTTTGTTTCACTCTTGAACAGGCAACACCGCGCTGACGGAGGGGACGACTGCGACAGGAGCGAGACGCCGGCGCGGGTATGGAACGACCGCGGAGACATCGAACGCGCGAATCACCTCATCGAGCAGCGATCTTCAGAGATGAGTGCCCTCAGTCTCTCGCTGCTGCGCGAGCAGCTGTTCGAGCACATACGGCATGATTCCGCCCGCCAGAACGTAGGCCGCCTCGATCGGCGTATCGATTCGAACCACGAGAGGCACGGACTCGCGGCGACCGTTGCGGTGTTCGATGCGAAGTGTCCCTGGCTGACTTGTTCGTGCCAGATCACCGAGCACGAGATCGAATCGCTCGCTGCCGTCGAGGCCAAGGCTCTGCGCAGTGACGCCTTCCGGAAGCTGACACGGCAGCACACCCATGCCGATCAGATTGGACCGATGAATCCGCTCGAATCCCCGGGCAATCACTGCGCGGACACCGAGCAGGCGGGTGCCTTTCGCAGCCCAGTCGCGCGAACTACCCGCTCCGTAGTCCTGGCCGGCGATCACGATCAGCGGCACCCCTTCCGCCCTGTACCGCTCGGCGGCGGCGTAGATGCCCATCCGTTCGCCGTCGGGCTGATGACACGTGACGCCGCCTTCGACGCCTGGCACCATGAGGTTACGAATGCGGACGTTTGCGAATGTTCCTCGCACCATCACTTCGTGATTGCCACGACGCGCGCCGTAGCTGTTGAAGTCGCCGGCCGCGACGGCCCGGTCCCGCAAGTAGTCGCCCGCAGGTGACGTCGCTTTGATCGCTCCGGCCGGGCTGATGTGATCAGTCGTGATCGAATCATCGAAGATCGCCAGCGCCCGCGCCCCGGAGAACGCGGAGGGTACCGCCGACATCGACCCGTCGAAGTAGGGCGGCTCCCGGATGTACAGCGACTCGGCGTCCCACTCGTAGAGGTGTCCGGTCCCGGCGGGAATCTGATTCCATTTCGGGTTCTGCTCTGCGAAGTCTGCATAAACGCGGCGGTACTCGAGCGGATCGAATGCGCTCTCCAGCAACGCATCGATCTCGCGCATCGACGGCCACAGGTCCCGCAAATAGACGTCCCGTCCGCTGACGCGTGCGAGGGGCTCGCGTGTCAGGTCGATGTCGATTCTGCCCGCCAGCGCAAACGCCACGACGAGCGGCGGACTCATGAGGAAGTTCGCCTTGACGCTCTGGTGGATGCGCGCCTCGAAGTTGCGGTTCCCCGAGAGGACACTCGCAACGATCAGGTCGTTCGTCGTCAGCGTGTCTTCCAGCTCCCGATCGAGCGGGCCCGAATTGCCGATGCACGTCGTGCAGCCGAATCCGACGACATTGAAGCCCAGCCGGTCGAGGAATGGCTGCAGACCGGTCTTCGTGAGGTACTCGCTGACGACGCGGGAGCCCGGGGCGAGTGATGTCTTCACCCACGGCTTGGTACTGAGGCCGCGCTCGATCGCGCTTTTCGCCAGCAGACCGGCCGCCAGCATCACCGTCGGATTCGACGTATTGGTGCACGACGTGATGGCCGCGATCACCACGTCGCCGTGCGTCAACTCGACGGTGGCCGACCGTGGTGTCTGTGTGCTCGCCTGTTCGAGCCGGTTTGGCGTCGGCCGATTGTTCATCATCTCGGCTTCCGTCAACGTGCTGGTGTTCTGAGAACGGCCGTCGGGAAGCGTGTCCTCGGATTGCGTACCGCCACCAGGACGCGGTGCCTTTCCATCCGCGAGGCGCACCGTCGCGCGGCGGCCCGCGTCGGGCTTGTCGTAGCCGTCAGGGCTGGTGAGCAGGTCAAGGAACTGCTGCTTGAGGTGTCCGAGCGCGATGCGGTCCTGCGGACGCGTGGGACCGGCGACCGATGGCTCGATGTCGGCGAGATCCACGTCCAGCACGGCGGTGTAGTCGCACTCGCCGCGCGCGGGCATGCCGAACATCCCCTGCGCCTGGAAGTACCGGCGCACTGTCTCGACGTGCTCGTCGCTGCGGCCGGTTGCCTGGAGATAGCGGCAGGTGTGCTCGTCGACGGGAAAGAATCCAATTGTCGCGCCGTATTCAGGCGCCATGTTCCCGAGAGTGGCACGGTCCGGGACCGACAGGGTTGCCGCGCCTTCACCGTGGTACTCGACGAACTTCCCGACGACACCCGCCTGCCGCAACAGCTCGGTTATGCGGAGAACGAGGTCGGTCGCGGTCACGCCCTCGCGCAGGGCGCCGTGGAGATGCACGCCCACGACGTCGGGCAGCAGCAGATAGACCGGCTGGCCGAGCATCGCCGCTTCGGCTTCGATCCCGCCGACGCCCCAACCCAACACGCCGAGACCGTTGATCATCGGCGTGTGGGAGTCGGTGCCGACCAGCGTGTCCGGATATAACACGCCGTTGTTCTCGAGGACACTGCGCGCCAGGAATTCGAGATTCACCTGGTGACAGATGCCGAAGCCCGGCGGGACGATCCGCAAGCCGTCAAACGCCTGAGCGCCCCATTTGAGAAATCGGTACCGCTCGCCATTGCGGCGAAACTCCATGTCCGAATTGAGGCGCAGCGCATCGGCCCGCCCGAAGTAGTCGACCTGCACGGAGTGATCGATCACGAGATCCACGGGAACCGACGGCTGGACCCGCTCGATATCGAGACCGCGGCGTGCGACTGCCGAGCGCATCGCCGCCAGATCGACGAGCAGCGGCACTCCGGTGAAGTCCTGCAGCAGCACCCGGCCCACGACGAATGGAACTTCCGCGGTGCGCGGTGCCACCGGCTGCCATGAGACGAGCGCCTCAACGTCGTCGTCGCCGATGCGCCGGCCGTCGAGGTTGCGGAGGACTGATTCGAGCAGGATGCGAAGACTTACCGGCAAGCGCGACAGGCTGGCAACCCCGGCCTTCTCGAGTTGGGGGAGAGAGTAGTAGGTGCGGGAAGCGCCAGAGGGCAGCCGCAAACGCTGGCGCGCGTCGATCATGGCAGCTTCCCGGCGCTCTGATCAATCCGACCGGCGATTCGCAACGCCTCCCGGACCAGCTGACTCGAATACCCCCATTCGTTGTCGTACCAGCTCATCACCTTGACCAAATCGCCGTCTACGACCTGCGTCATGCCCAGATCGACGATCGACGCGCGAGGATCTTTGACAATGTCGCTCGAGACAATCGGATCGGTGGTCACGCCGAGGACTCCGCGATAGCGTTCGCCGTCGGCTTCCTCGATGAAAGCGCGGTTCACGTCGTCGACGGTTGTCGTCCGGGCGGTGAGGGCCACGATGTCGGCAAGGGAACCGACGGCAACGGGAGCTCGGACGGCGACTCCATCGAACCTGCCGCGATATTCGGGCAGCGCCCTGACGGTCGCCGCCGCCGCACCGGTTGAGGTGGGCACGAGATTCGCGCCAGCCGCTCGACCTCTTCGGGGCCGGCCGTGCGCGCTGTCGACGATGGCCTGGCTTGCTGTGTACGCGTGAACGGTGGTCATGATCGCCTTCTTCACGCCGATGTGCCGCCCAAGGATCTCCATTATGGGCGTGATGCAGTTCGTGGTGCAGCTCGCGCACGAAAAGATCGTGGCGTTCCCTTGCGGCGTGTTCACTCCATGGACGATTGTTTCCACCCCATCGCCTTTCGATGGCGCCGACAAGATGACATACCCGGCGCCGGCTCGGATGTGAGCCTCCAGGTCCTCTCGTGTGGCGAACACGCCCGTACACTCGAACACGATGTCCACCTCCATCGGTTTCCACGGCAGGCGCGCAGGGTCTCTTTCACGCAGCAGCCGCAGCCGGTGCTCGCCAACCTCCAGGAAGCCGTCTTCAGCAGCGTGAACCGGCTTCTCGTACCGACCGTAGACGGTGTCGTATCTCAGGAGGTACTCGACACTCTCAGGCGAGGCAATGTCGTTCGCGGCGACAAGCTTCAGGGCGGGCGTGTCCGTCACAATCTTGAGCGTGGCTCGTCCGATCCGTCCCAGTCCGTTGATAGCGACGTTGGTCATGGCCGGTCGATGTGCACGTGCTGTGCCGATCGGAGCGTTGGAGCATGGCGTTCTTCAGAGATGGCCGTAAGAACGGAGATCTGACCTCCTGCCGAGCGGTCTGGTGCCGGCTCGTTGTTGCGCGCGGAGCAGCCGCAACGATGAATCAATTCAAACTGAAAGTGAGCGTTCACTCTGAAACAGCCGGCAGATGCAGTGCTCTGGCGTGAACGCCAGCACATGTTCTGCGTCTGAACGATGTGGCCGGACGACGCGTTCAGCGCAGTCCTCGATGCCTTGCACCTCAGGCAGAAGTCTGGCTTCAGCATCGGGCACTGCGGCCACCCATGTGCTGTTGGAGACAACACGACAGCGCGAAGTCGTCTACAGTCGCTGGCACAGGGCGGAATTCGGCTGGCGAGGCCGGATTGGAACGGGCCATCACCGGCCCGCGCCTGAGCCCCTCATCAAACGCGCCCTCTTCGCCCCGTTCAGTCCACACGTTCAGGACAGCAAGTCAGGAGTCGATGTTCATGCACGTCCGACCACTACACGACCGGATTCTCGTCCAGCGCCTCGATGAAGGCGAACAGCAGAGCGGCGGCATCATCATCCCGGACTCCGCCAAGGAAAAACCGCAGCGGGGCACGGTGATCGCCGCGGGCAGCGGCAAGGTCAGTGACGCGGGCGATCGAGTAGAGCTCGACGTGAAGGCGGGTGACACGATCCTCTTCGGCAAGTACTCGGGCCAGGAGAT
>JBFWPD010000057.1:0-13593 GCA_050250175.1 Vicinamibacterales bacterium | reverse complement strand
CTCGCGCCTGACGGTCTGGTCATGCTGAAGCGCCGGTATCTGTACGTCCTGATCTTCGCGGTGCCAGCCCTGCTGGTCGCGCTCATCGGCGCCGCGACGATGGTCGCAGCCGTGGCCGGCGGGCTCTGGATCTGGGCATTCGGCGACAATCCATGGCCGCCCGTCGCCGACACAATCCTCGGCACGGTACTCGTTGTGTCGGGCGGAGGGATCTGGCTGCTGCTCCTCTCGCTTGCCTACATGCTGGGCAAGGAGCAGGAGAGCCGGCCCGCGTTGAACATGCGGCACGTCGCGATCTCGGTTGGCGCAACAGCGGTGCTGGCGGCGCTGATCGCCATTCGCGTCACGGGTGTGAGCCTGACCGGAGAGCGAAGCGACAGCCTCGTGTGCTCGGACTTCTGCCAGGCGGAGGGCTTCGCGGGCAGTGGGATGCCGCCCGCCGATTCCGGCGATCGCACCTGCAGTTGCTACGACGCGCAGGGCCAGGAGGCGCGGCGGATCGACCTCTCGGACCCCTCGAACGACCCGAGCCGCTGATTCACGGCAGCTCGAGCCTCGCGCTTTTCGCTCGCCGGGTCGTCCCCGACATGCTCCCTGTCCGGCTCTCCGTGGAGACGCCCTCAACGCTGCGTGCGGAAGCCCAACCGTTGATGCGCTATGCATCGCTCGGGTGCATGTGACCAAGTCATCGGCATCGGTCTTGCGTTGTCAAACACGAAGGCACGACGAGAAGACACGAAGGCACGAAGAATCAACGCATCATGGCGCGCCTTGCCCCAGTCAACGGAGGAAAGAAAGACGACGTCGCGGACGACCTGCCGGTATCACCGCCAGGGAGTGAGGCGACCCCTGACGCGTCAGAGATTCCGCTCGCGGGCAGTCCGATCGACGTCAGGGGCGCCTCGCTGACAGTCCTTGCCTGCGCGGCGGGCATCGTGCTGCTTCGCTACATGCAGGAAGTCCTCATTCCACTGGTCCTCGCCGTCCTCCTGTTCTATGCGCTCGATCCGATCGTGGACCGTCTGCAGAAGATCCGCGTGCCGCGGCCGATCGGCGCGGCCCTCGCGCTTCTGGTGCTGCTCGCTGCCCTCACAGGCACGGCGTACACGCTGACAGACGACGTGATCCAGGTGGCGAGGGAGCTTCCGCTCGCCACGCAGCGGTTGCGCGCCGCGTGGCGGCGCGACCAGAACGGTGCCGGCACACTCGCGACGTTGCAGCGGGCCGCCGAGGAACTGCAGAAGACCGCGCAGGAAGCCGTCACGACGCCCGAGACTCCGCCTCCCGACGACGGGGTGGTTCGCGTGTCGATCGAGCCTGAAGCGAACGCAACCGACTACGTGCGCTGGGGGACAGGACAGGCCATCACGCTGATCAGTCAGGGGGTGATGATCCTGTTCCTGGCATTCTTTCTCCTCATCACCGACGACCTCTTCAAGCGGAAGTTCGTCGAGATCATCGGTCCCACGCTCAGCGACAAGAAGATCACGGTCCAGGCACTGAACGAGATCGCCGAGCAGATCGAGCGCTTCCTTCTCGTGCAGGTCTTCACGAGTGCCGTGGTGGCCGTCGTGACCTGGGGAGCGCTCCTGTGGCTGGGCGTGAACAACGCCGGGGTGTGGGGCCTGGCCGCCGGAGTCCTGAACTCCGTGCCCTATTTCGGTCCGCTGATAGTGACCGCCGGTCTGGCGCTCGTCGGATTCGTGCAGTTCGGCAGTCCGTCGATGGCGGCGCTGGTTGGAGGTGTGACGCTCGCGGTCACCACCCTCGAAGGCTGGTTCCTGACACCCGCGCTTATGGGCCACGCCGCACGGATGAACACGGTCGCGATCTTCTTCGGGCTGCTGTTCTGGAGCTGGCTGTGGGGCGTCACCGGCCTGCTTCTCGCGGTGCCCATGATGATGGTGGTCAAGGTCACCTGCGACCGTATCGAAGGCTTCAATTCGGTCGGCAAGCTGCTTGGCGAGTGAACCCTTCGCCTAGCGCGATCGGCTGGCGCCCAGGCCGGCGGCGCGTCCCGTCGCCCAGGCCCACGCGAAGTTGTGGCCGCCGATCGGACCGAAGGCGTCGAGCATCTCTCCGCACAAGAACAGTCCCGGATGATGGCGGCTCTCCAGCGTGCGGGAATCGACATCGTCGAGCGCCACGCCGCCGCCCGTCACTTCGGCCTTGCGGTAGCCTTCGTCTCCGGTCCAGGGGAGCACGAACGACGTCAGCGTCTCGACGAGCGCAAGCCGCTCGTCACGGCGGAGTTCGGCACATCTTCGATCTGAGGGAAGGCCCGTACCAGCGACGAGATGGGCGGCAAGCCGCTGCGGCAGATGCTGCGCGACGACGTTGACCACCGCTCCCGTCGATCTCGTCAGATGCCGATGCCAGTCGTCGGGATCGAGCGTTGACCAGGCCACGCGGATCACAGCCCGGTCTGGTGAGGCGTCGCCACGCATGCGGCTGCGAACGGCGACGTGCGAGAGGTCGAGCACGGCCGGACCGCTGTACCCGCGATGAGTGAACAGAAAGCCGCCGGAGGCTTCCGGGCTCTTGCCGCACCATTTCGCGCGCAATCTGACGCTTACCGAGAGACCGGACAGCGCGGCATGATCGCCGCGTCCGGCGACGAGTGGTGTCAGGGCCGCGTACGTGTCATGAACGAGATGGCCCAGCCTTCCAGCCGCCCTGATTCCCGCACCGTCACTTCCTGTCTGCGGAACGGACAAGCCACCTGTCGCAAGGACGACGGTCTGCGCGTCGATCACACCTCGACTCGTGTGGAGGCGCCAGCCGGCGCCTGCCGGAAAGAGGTCCTCGAACGACGTGTCCCAGTGGAACTCCACACCGCGCCTGCGTGCGAGGTCCACGAGGCCGTCGCGGACGTCCCGCGCACGTCCTGAGGAGGGAAAGACCTTTCCTGTCTGCTGCTCGAACATCAGCGGAATGCCGACATGCCGCTCGAAGAACTCACGCTGCCCGGTGAGAGGCCATGCACGGAGCATCCCGCGCAGAAGGTGTGGCGCTGAATCGGTGACGAAGCGGTCCGGCTCGAGCGCGGTGGGAAGGATGTTGCAGCGACCTCCGCCGCTGATGAGGATCTTGCGGCCGCCGTCGCTCGTACGCTCGATGACGGTGACGGGCGTGCGCTCCGCGGCAAAGATGGCCGCCACGAGACCTGCGGCGCCCGCGCCGACTACGACGACTGACATGCCGTGAGGATGCCCGTGCTCACACCGCAGGACGTGCGGCGAACCGGGCAATCCACTGCGCGAACCGCTCGAGAAACCCTGCGAGGAACTTCCGGGTGGCCTCGTCTGTCAGCTGCCCCTCCTCATCGAACTTCTCGCGGGCTCGGGCCACGAGGATCTCAGGGTGCGGCATCGCGTAGCTGTTCGTGAAGACGAACGCCTGCCGGAGCTGTGCCTGGGCACGTGCGGTGCCGGTCATCCCCTGGGACGCGCCGAGTATTGCCACGGGCTTCTCGTTCATCACGCTGCCGCGCGGCGGACGCGAGAGCCAGTCGAGCGTGTTCTTGAGGACGCCTGGGACGCCGTGGTTGTACTCGGGCGTGGCGATGAGCAGGGCGTCTGCCTTGCCGATCGCCGTTCGAAGGGCTTCGACGCTCTGCGGCGTCTCGACCGCTTCGACATCGGCGTTGTAGAAGGGAACATCGGCGATCTCGTGGATCGCAATGGAGAGGCGAGCGGGCGCCAGTTCGACCGCTGCGCGAAGAAGCGCTCTGTTCAGCGAGCCCTTCCGGAGACTGCCGGCGATACCGACGACGGAAAACCGTTCTGAGGGCGTGAGAGGCACGGAGCAGTGTGTCTCAGAACCCGACGCGAAGTCGACCGTTTGGAGCAGGTGAAGGAACGGCCCCGGGATGTGGCAGAACGTGCAGGAACGGCAGGGCAGATCAGGCGCCGAGGTGGTTGCACCCCGGCGCCAGTTGAGGAGCGTTCGAACGGGTCATCGATCCATGGTCGGCGTCGCCGGGCAGCTGCCGTCAACGGCCATGATGCTCGCCACTTCGAACTCGGGCAAGTCGATGCGATCGTGACCGATGACCTTGTCCGTGTCGTTGGTGCGAGCGCTCGCAGGCGGCTGACCAGACGCGTCGTCGATGTCGGCGCTGATCTGTCCCGTTGCTTCGACCCTCTTGCCGACGAGCGCCTCGAGCTGATCGTCTGCGGTGTGTTCGAGTTTGTACATCGAGTAGGTCGTAGGCGTCCCCGCTGCGGACTTCGCGGCTTCTGCGGGGGAGACCTCGGCCAGGATGTAGTCCTCGAGAATGCCGATGCGCTCGGCAGGATTCGGGGCGCGTCCCGGCACGTCGGCTTCCTCATACACGCAGCCCGTGAGTGTGGTCTGCGGCTGCTGTGCGGACGAGATTCCCGTCAGTGCAAACGTCGCCGAGGCGATAGCGGCGGCTGTGAAGACTCTGTTGAGCATTGCATCCCTCCTGCCCAACAGACAGTGCAACACCCTGGCCATCGCGGGATGGCCAAGGTCATCCGCGAACGG
The DNA here is from genome assembly GCA_050250175.1 of Vicinamibacterales bacterium. Classification (GTDB taxonomy): domain Bacteria; phylum Acidobacteriota; class Vicinamibacteria; order Vicinamibacterales; family CAVVIG01; genus JBFWPD01. The sequence goes on along the minus strand of JBFWPD010000057.1, from coordinate 9,081 downwards.
ACGGGATCGGAATCGGTTGAAGCAGGCCGCTCAGTTTTCGAGGCCCAGCGCCCAGCGGATGCCGCCGGTGAGATGCGCTCGGAATGCCGAGTCGTTCGTCCACGTCTCGGGAAGGTGGCCGAGCGAGGTGTAGAACACGCGCCCGCTACCCCAGTACCGCCACCACGCCTGCGGGTAGTCGCCGCCCTTGCGCACGCGGGCGCGCGGTGCCAGACCATCGAGATTCATGTGCTCGGTGTCGAGGCTGAGGAGCACGTTCACGCGGTCGCGTGAGAATCCCATCGGTGCCTTGAAATCTCCTGGCGACGAGATATTCAACTCGGGGGCGTCGGCGCTCCAGGGCGCAGTCGCGAACGTATAGAACTCCTCGGCGATGGGCCAGCTCGTTGCGAACATCCGCGTCGAAGGGTGCGTATTGTCTTCGACTTTCAGAACGCCGACACGGCGCTGGTTGACCGGGACGTCGTTGCCAAGCAGGGGAGTCGAGATCGACTGGAAGTAGTAGGCGCCGAGCATCTCGCCATACTCGGGATAGTCGAACAGCATCACTGTCGCGCAGTGGACCCCGATGAAGGCCTTGCCGCTGCGGACGAAGTCCACGATCGCCTTCTTCTGGACCGTCGTGAGGCCGATGTCGCCGTTGGCCATCATCATCAGGCCGTCGAACTGATTGAGGTACTCGGGCGTGAAGAAGCTCAGATCCTGATTCCCGACGCCCGGCTCATAGCCCTTCAGCGTCGTGACCTCGAAGCCGGCCGCATTGCCGTAGAGGACCGCCTGTTCTTCGGCTGCCGGCAGGCTGGCGTGGCCATGCGATCCGGGCGCCCCCACGCCGGGGTACGTCAGGAACAGGACCTTCTTCGGGGCGGGCGCCTGCTGCGCCTGCGCGGAGGCCGGGAACAGGGCCTGGGCGAGGACAAAGGAAGCAACGAGAAGGAAAGCGTACGTCGACGGCTTGGTGACATTGCGCATGGTCGGTTCTCCAGACGATTCACGCCAGATCCGGAAGGGCCGTTGCAACGCCGGGACGACACGAGGAGCCGGCGCCCCTCGTGTCGCATCAGGAAACCAAGTGTGTTCTAGGGATACCAGTTCCGCTGGCGGACTTCGATGCTCGGATCCGCGGAAACGAGCTTTGCGAAGGCGGCCGTGTCGCTGTCGCCGTAGTGGTACGGATAGACGATCTTCGGCTTGAACGCGAGGACTCCTTCAGCCGCCTGCTGCGGCGTCATCGTATACGGCAGGTTCATCGGCACGAACGCGACGTCGATGCTCTTGAGCGCCTTCATCTCGGGATGGGCCTCAGTGTCGCCCGCGACGTAGACGCGCAGACCACCGAGGTTGACCACGTAGCCGTTCCCGCGACCCTTGTTGTGGAACTTCAGCCGATCCTCGGTGATGTTGTACATCGGCACGCCCTCGATCGGGATCGTGTCGACGGTCACCGTCTGGCCATTGGCGACGGCAGTCGTCTTGGCCTTGAGCGGTTCCGGCATCTCGTCGACGACGGCCTGCGGCGCCACGATGCGGGTGTTGGGGCCGGCCAGTTCGGCGAGCGTCGGCGCGCTGAAGTGATCGCCGTGGATGTCGGTCACGAGAATGATGTTCGCCGGCGGGATCCCTTTGAATGCGGCCGTCGCCGTCGCACCCTGTGCCGAGCCGGGTCCAGGCGCCGGGTCCACGTAGATGATCTTGCCGTTCCAGGACAGCACGACCGTCGCGTGATACATCGGGTGGACGATCACCGGCCCGCCGTTGGGGGCTGGAATGCTGTCGCCCTGAAGCGCCTGTGCCGAAGCGGGCGCAACGGGCACGAGCAGAGCGAGCGCCGCGGCGGCGCCGGCTATGCGGGAAGCCATGTATGTGTTCATCGTCTCCTCACTCGCACGCCTCCGATCCATGGACGCGTGGTCCCAGAAGTATAGAGGAACGACAATAGGCCCGCGAAACCCGGCCGTGAGGGGGTAGAATCACCGCCGCCTTCCACGAATCGTTCTCGTTCATCGTGCAGTCCGACTGGAGGTCCGTGTGACCTGGTCGCAGGACTACGCTCCCCTCGGGAGCATCGGTGTTTCGACGATCGTCGCCGTTCTGCCCGTAGCCACGCTGCTGGGCCTGCTCGCGTTCTGGCACGTCAGGGCTCACGTCGCGGCGCTCGCCGGGCTCGTCGTCGCAGCTCTCATCGCCATCGTGATCTACGGCATGCCCGTGCAGCTCACGCTCATGTCAGCGCTGTACGGCGCGGCGTTCGGACTCTTTCCCATCGGCTGGATCATCCTCAACGCGATCTTCGTCTACACGCTCTCGGTGGAGACGGGCCAGTTCGCGGTACTGCAGAGGCAGGTGGCCGGACTGTCCGCCGACCGACGCATACAGGCCCTCCTGATCGCCTTCAGCTTCGGGGCGTTCATCGAGGGCGCGGCCGGCTTCGGCGCGCCAATCGCGATTTCCGGCGCGCTGCTGATCGGCCTGGGGTTCCGTCCGCTCGAAGCCGCGAAGCTGGCCCTCATCGGAAACACGGCGCCGGTCGCCTACGGCGCGCTCGGCACACCGCTCGTGACGCTGTCGAGAATTGCCGAGCTCGACCTCCAGGCGCTCAGCGCGATGGTGGGACGGCAGCTGCCGATCTTCTCGGTCATCGTCCCGTTCTGGCTCGTCTGGGCGCAGGTGGGACGCCGCGGCATGATGGGTGTCTGGCCGGCCTGCCTCGTGACCGGCGTGACCTTCGCGGCCACGCAGTTCCTGGTGAGCAATTTCCACGGACCCTGGCTGGTGGACATCATTGGCGCGGTCGTCTCGATGGGCTCGCTGGTCGTCCTGATGAAGTTCTGGCAGCCGGGCGAAATCCAGACGTCCGCCGCTCCGGCCAACCAGCCCGCAGTTGTTGCGCCCCTCGTTCCCGACGGTTCGCCGGCCAAGGCGTGGATTCCCTGGATCCTGCTGTCGCTCTTCGTCTTCGTCTGGGGGCTTCCCGCGGTCAGAGCGGCGCTGGACGGACTCTTCTCCGCAATCATCAACGTTCCACTGCTCCACAACGCGGTGCTGCGCGTCCCGCCGGTCGTGCCGGAGCCGCTTCCTGAAGGCGCGGTGTTCACGTTCAATGTGCTGTCGGCGACGGGGACCGCGCTCCTCCTCACGGGGATCTGCGCAGGGCTGGCGCTCGGCCTGAGGCCAGCACAGATCGCGAGCGCATACGGACAGACGCTGCGCAGGGTGACCACGTCGCTGCTGACCATCGCCCTCATGCTCGCGCTGGGATTCACGACCAGGTACAGCGGCACTGACACGACGATGGGGCTGGCGATGGCGTCGAGCGGATTCTTCTTCCCGTTCTTCTCGCCGATGATCGGCTGGCTTGGCGTGGCACTGACGGGCAGTGATACCTCGTCGAACGTGCTCTTCGGTAATCTTCAGAAGGTGACTGCCGAGCAGTTGAACCTCTCGCCGATTCTGATGGCGGCGTCCAACAGCTCCGGCGGTGTGATGGGCAAGATGATCGACGCCCAGAGCATCGTCGTCGCGAGCGTCGTGACCGGAGGGCATGAAGACAGCCCGGATGCCGGCACCGTGCTGCGATCGGTCTTCTGGCACAGCCTCGCCCTCGCCCTGCTGATGGGCGTGCTGGTCATGCTCCAGGCGTACGTCTTCCCGTGGATGATTCCAGCCGGTTGATATGCCGACACTCGCCGCCAATCTCACGATGCTGTTCAAGGAAGCGCCGTTTCTCGAGCGCTTCGCGCTGGCCCGGAAGTCCGGGTTCAATCACATCGAGTACCTGCTGCCGTACGAGTTCGAGGCCGACGAGCTGAGACGTCAGCTCGAAACCAACCGTCAGACGCAGGTGCTGTTCAACCTGCCCTGCGGCGACTGGGCGGCAGGCGATCGAGGCATTGCCGCCAGTCCGGATCGCGTCCGGGAGTTTCGTGAAGGCGTCGCGACAGGGATCGCGTATGCGAGGAAACTCAGGGCGCCCAGGGTGAACTGCCTGGCCGGGAAGCGCGTCCCCGGGCGCAGCGATGCCGAGCATCGCGACACGCTCGTCGAGAACGCCAGGTTCGCGGCCTCCGCGCTCGGCGAGCACGACATCGAGCTCGTGATCGAGGCAATCAACCACTACGACATTCCGGGATTCTTCCTGAATCGCACCGACCAGGTGCTCAGCGTGATCGACGACATCGGCCTGCCGAACGTGCGCGTGCAGTACGACATCTACCATGCGCAGCGAGAGGAGGGAGGTGTGACGTCCACGTTGCGGAGTCACATCGGACGGATCGGACACATCCAGCTCGCCGACAGCCCCGATCGGCACGAGCCCGGAACCGGCGAGATCAACTACCGGTATCTGTTCCGCCAGCTCGAAGAGCTCGGGTACCAGGGCTACGTGGGACTCGAGTACAACCCGACCGCGAGCAGCGAGTCGTCGTTCGGCTGGATTGAGGAATACGGCTGCCGCCGCTGAAGGTCAGAGTGGAGGCGCGGGAGGGATTCGAACCCTCGAATAGCGGTTTTGCAGACCGCAGCGTTTGCCTCTTCGCCACCGCGCCTTGGTGGGAGTCGACGCGCCAGAACCGGGTGCACAGTTGTGCGCGGTCCAGGCGCGCACAGATTCAGCGCGAGCCGATCGGGGTGCGCACGGTGATGCCGTAGGTTCTCGGATCACCCAGAAATCCGACGGAGAGGCCGGTGTTGCCGCCAACAGGGTTGAGCATCTCGTAGTAGTCCTTGTCGAGCAGGTTGCGCGCCCACACCGACACCGACCACCCGTTGGCCAACCGGAACCCGACCCGGGTGTTGAGCAGGGCGTAGCCATCGATCGCCAGGAAGTTCGAAGGCGTCGGATTCGACGAGAACGACGAACGATAGGTGGTGTCGAAGCCGGTGAAGATCTCTCTGCCCCTTCCGATCGGATGGTGATAGTCCCCGCCGAGTGAGAACGCCCACTCTGACAGGCCTGCCAGATCCGAACCGGAGATGTCGATAAACTGAGGTCCACCGGTGTCTTCGAGCGCGGCCGGTGCCTTCGTGAAGACGACGTTCTTGCCATCTGCATACGTCGCGGTTCCTTGCAGGGACAACCGCTCAGTCACGGCGGCGCTCCCCTCGAGCTCGACACCCCGAACACGCACCTTCTCTGCGTTCGCAAGGTATCCGCGAAGCGCGCTGGGATCGCCGCCGAAGACTGTCGTCTGATAGTCCTTCACGTCGGTGTTGTAGAGACTGAAGTTGGCCGTGACTCCTGGAGCTGGCGTCGTTTTCACTCCGAGCTCGACGTGACGCTCATCCTCGGGCCGAATGACTGCGGCCGATGGATCAGGCAGACCCGTGGCGGGAATGATTGGCAGCCCGCCGGCCACATTGAGACCGACCGACTTGAAGGCCGTGGCATAGGTGGCGTAGGTATTGACGCTGTCGTTGACCGCATAGCTCACCGTCAGCTGCCCGGACAGATTGGTGTCCGAGACGTCGGCGTCGTACGAGGCAGGCGCGTAAATGCTTCGCTGGAGCGCGATGAGGGCGGGGTTGGTGGTCTGAAGGCCGCCATAGATCGACTGATCGTAGGCGCCCTTCTTTCGATCGTAGTTCACTCGGAGGCCGGGAAGGACCCGCAGCCGATCGGTCACTCTCCACTGGACCTGGCCGAAGAGTGCCGCGCTGGTATTCTTGAGGTCGACCGTGGCCCTCTGGCCATAGCCCTCGAGCAGGCCCGGGGTCGCCGCGGCGGCGCTGGGCGCAAGATTCCAGCGCGCAGCGGCCGGTCCGCTCTCGAGGGTGATCGTTCCGTCAAGGCTTTGCTGGAAGCCGAACAATCCGACAACGAAATCCAGGCGAGGCGAAACGTCCGCGGCATAGCGGACCTCTTGCGTCCACTGCGTCTGGAGCGAGGGAGCCCCCGAAATGATCGTGACGGGCAGGCCGGTGAAGTCCCGATCGTTCGACGGACCCCAGTCCCACGTGCGCCATGACGTGATCGCCGTGAGCTGGCCCCGTCCGATGTTCCAATCCGCCGTCAGTGAAGCGCCGCCATAGTCCTGTTCGCCCTGCCATGGCGTGTCGGTGTCGATCAGGCGATCGAAGGGATTCGTGCTCGGGAGGCTGTATCCGAGGTCGGCGGCGATCTGGGGGAACTGCCGGTTTGCAGCGCGCCTCGTTGGAGCGACTCCTGCGATGACTGGCGCATAGCCGTTCGGACGCTGCCGATTGTAGTCGGCCGCGAATGTGATCACGACTCCCCGGGACGGAAGAAACCGCAGCTGTCCTCTGACGCCCTTGTTGTCCAGCGTGTTGACATCTTCTCCGGTGCGAACATTTCTGAGCGTCCCGTTGCGTGTGGTGACAGAGAACGAGAGTCGGCCCGCGACCTTGCTGCTCAACGGACCGGACACTGAACCCTTGGCCTGGACGAACCCGAGATTGCCCGAGCTCACTTCGAAGTTCGCCTCATTGCCCGAGACGTTGGGTGGCCGGGTCGTGATATTCAGCGCCCCCGCGGTCGTGTTCTTGCCGAAGAGCGTGCCCTGCGGTCCCCGCAGCACTTCCAGCCGATCCACGTCCACGAAGTCGAGTGTCGCTGCGGCGGGGCGCGAGTGGAAGACGCCGTCGACATACATGCCGACTCCCACCTCGATGCCGTCGTTGGCAAGACCGAAGGGCAGGCCGAGACCGCGAATGTTGAGAAACGAGTTGCGCTGATTGGTCGTGTAGAACTGGATCGTGGGGGCGACCTGCTGCAGGCGGTTCACATTGAACGTCCCCGCATTCTCGATGAGCGCCCCGCTGACCACCGCGAGCGGAATGGGGACTTCCTGGGCCGCCTCCTCGATGCGGCGCGCCGTGACCACGACCGATTCCGTGAGTCGTGCCGGCCTCAGCACGAGGTCGACCGATACGGACTGGCCCGCCGAGATCTGGACGCGCTCGGCGGCAGTTTCGAATCCATCGACCGTGGCCTCGATCTGGTAGCTGCCTCCGGGCAGGGCGATCGTCCGGTACGCGCCTTCGCCGTCGCTGATCGCTTCGGTCGTTTCGCGCGTCTCCTGGTTGGAGATGCTGACGACGGCTCCGGGGAGCGCACCACCCGTGGAGTCGCGGACGACGCCGGTGATGGAGACGGCGCCGTCCTGGGCGCCAGCAGGATCTGGAAACCAGGCGAGAAGAGAGACAAAGCCGACGACGAGAACAGAGCGGAACATGAGATCTCCACGCAATCGAGAAAGAGAACACGCAGCCCGCGTCCGTGCTGCACGGCGGGACCGCAACAAGCTGTCTGTGACGCGGGGAGCCGAACGAATCGGCAGGAGGCGGGCGAAGCGTGATGTCTGGTTTCGCTACCTGCCGGTCGCCGGCTTCGTACACGCGCAGCGACAGCGCGAGTGAACGGAGAACGCACGGCAACAGCAGGTGACGAGGGACATGCGGTTGCCTCCAAGGCAAACAGCGCGCCACGCTGCGAGCGCGTGTATTCCTAGGAATTCAGAGGGTGTGGAGTTGGTCTATCTTTAAACGCAGGATGTGCTGTCATATATACTAGAGAAGCTGTCTCATGACGCAGAGAATCCGCCCCGAGAACGTCGCGCCGCAGCCACTCCCGGAACATCTGATCCTGGCGGAGTCGGCGGCCGGCCAGGAAAGGCTGATCGGCGGAGACACCGGCCTCGCGGCGGTGATGGCTCGCGCGCAGATCGTGGCGCGCAGCAGCGCGCCGGTGCTGCTCTTCGGGGAGACAGGCACAGGCAAGGAGATCATCGCGCGCGCAATTCACGAGAGGTCGGGCTTCAGGAACGGGCCGTTCCGGCGGGTGAACTGCGGCGCCATCCCCTCTGAGCTGATCGACTCGGAGCTGTTCGGCCATGAAGCCGGCGCGTTCACGGGCGCGGCAACGCGACGGAAGGGGTGGTTCGAGCAGGCAGACACCGGTACCTTGTTTCTCGATGAAGTGGGCGAGCTGGCGCCGGCGGCGCAGGTGCGTCTGCTCAGGGTCGTTCAGGACGGCGAAGTCGTACGTGTCGGCGGCGAGCGTCCGATCCGTGTCAACGTCCGGATCGTTGCGGCGACCCATCGCGACCTGCCCGGGATGGTCGAAGCGCAGACGTTCCGTGAGGACCTGTACTACCGGCTCGCCGTCTTTCCGATTGTCATCCCACCTCTGCGCGACCGGCCGAGCGACATCCGCGCATTTGCCGACTACTTCGCAGAAAGAGCCGCGCACCGCTTCGGAGTCCGCCACGTCGCGGTTTCAGACGACGACGTGCGGGTGCTGTCGGATTACAGATGGCCGGGGAACGTACGGGAGATGGCCGCCGTCATGGACAGGGCGGTCCTGATCGGTCAGGGCCGGAAGCTCGACGTTGCTGGAGCGCTCGGCAGCCCACGACCGGCCGCCTCGACTCCGGCGCCACCTTCAGCCGAGCGTTCCGCGACTATCGAGCCGCTCGACGTCGTCATCCGGGCGCACATCGAAGCCGCGCTTCGTGCGACCCACGGGCGCGTGGAAGGCCCGCACGGCGCCGCCCGCCTGCTGGAGATCAATCCGTACACGCTTCGCGCGCGCATGCGAAAGCTCCAGATCGACTGGCAGGCCTTCAGAGACCGCTGACGGTTCCTCTGTCGCCGCAGGCCGCTCACCAGGCTCTTGCCAGCGCCGTTGTGGCGCGCGCGCGCCCGGTCACGCGCCGATGCGTGCGGTCAGTGTTCGAGCTTCGCGACTCCAGGCGGGAGCTGCGCCGGTTCGAGGCGACGGAAGGGCAGCGGACCCCCGCGGCGGTAGAAGTCAGGATCGCGGCGCGCGTATGCCTCGATCGTCCAGACCGCCGGCGAGCATCCCAGGACTGCCAGACTCAGGCCGTAGTAGAGCATCGCGGTGACGCCAAGCACCGACCACCGGCTCGCCGGCACGATGGCAGTCACGGTCATCACGAACAACGTGATCGCGGACAGATCGGCGGCAGACGCGATCAGGCGGATGTGCCGCCCCTCGATCCCTCGCGGCGGAACAGGTGGAGTGTCCCTGGGAGCCCGGCGATCGACCTGGCGTGGCGGGAGCTCGTCCTGAAATGCGAGCTCGTGTCCGACGATCTCCGCATG
>JBFWPD010000056.1:0-13733 GCA_050250175.1 Vicinamibacterales bacterium | reverse complement strand
CGCAGAGGAGCACGGCAGGCCGCTTGGCGATGGCCCTGGCAATCGCCACGCGCTGCTGCTCGCCGCCTGAAAGCTGCGCGGGAAAGTGATCGAGCCGATGCTGAAGACCCACGAGCCCCAGGGCGTCCTCTGGAGCCATGGGATGCTCGACGATCTCGGTCACCAGCGCGACGTTCTCACGCGCCGTCAGGCTCGGAATGAGGTTGTAGAACTGGAAGACGAATCCGACGTGCGTGCGCCGGTAGGCCGTGAGCGCCGCCTCGCCCGCCGTCGTCAGGTTCTGCTCGTGATAGACGACGTCGCCGGAGGTCGGGACGTCGAGGCCGCCGAGGATGTTGAGGAGCGTGGACTTGCCCGAGCCCGATGGTCCCAGCAGCACGACGAACTCGCCCTCGAAGAGATCGAAGTCGATCCCGCGCAGTGCCTGCACGGTGACCTCGCCCATCTCGTAGACCTTCGTGATGCCGCGCGCGGCGAAGACCGGCGTGCCCGTCGTCTGCATCCTTGCTCAAGGATAAACGGGTTCCCCGCACGTTCTGCCTATGCTCGCGCAACCAGATGGATGGCCGTTGCCTTTACGGCAGCGGTGACCTGCGAGCCGGGCTGGAGGTTGAGCTCCTCGCGCGCGTGCCGGGTGATGAGAGCGGCAAGCGGAAAACCGCAATCGACCGTCACGCGCTCGAGCGCCCCCTCCGCATCGATGCTGGTAATCCGCCCCGGCAGGTGATTCCGCGCGCTGGCGCTCGAGGAGGCTGCGAGCTCGATCGTCACGTCTTCGGCGCGGATGCACGCGAAGACCTCGTGGCCCTGGAGTCCGGGATCGACGGCGCGAACCGTGGCCGTACCGACACGCAGGTCGACCAGGCCGTTGTCCGAGCTCTCGACCTGCGCGGGCAACACCGACTCGACGCCGACCGATTGCGCGACAGCGAGGTCGGCGGGCCGGCGGAATACATCGAGCACGGGACCGACCTGCCGGACACGTCCCTCGGCGAGCACGACCATCTGGTCTCCGAGCGCGATGGCCTCGCTGCGATCGTGGGTCACGAGCAGCGCCCCGATGCCAAGCTGCCTCACCGCCTGGCGCAACAGCGTGCGCATGCGCGTGCGGGTCGGCGTGTCGAGGGACGCAAACGGTTCATCGAGGAGGAGAAGCCGTGGACGCGGCGCGAGCGCACGGGCCAGTGCAACACGCTGCGCCTGACCGCCCGACAGCTGACGTGGATAGTGCCCGGCACGATCGTCCATCTCCACGAGCTTCAGCATCTCGCGGACCCGGCCGTCCTGCTCCGCGCGCGACATCCCGCTGAGGCCGTACGCGACGTTTCCTCGCACCGTCAGATGTGGAAAGAGCGCGGCCTCCTGGAAGACATAACCGGCCCTGCGCTGCTGCGGCTCGACGAAGAGGCCCGACGCGTTCTCGACCCATGAATCGGTCCCAAGAGTCACCGTGCCGCGATCCGGTCGATCCAATCCGGCAATTGTCCGGATGACCGTCGTCTTGCCGGACCCGGAAGGGCCGAAGAGAACGATGACCGTCCCGGGATCCATCGGCACGCGGAAGCTGGCTGCGATCGTGGTCCGGCTTGCGAACCGCCGCTCGATGTCGACGCTCAGATCACCGGCCATGCGACGGCCAGACCGCCCAGACCGATTTCTGCATGGCGTAAGTGACGGCGAGAATCACGAACGAGGCGGCCAGCAGAAGCAGCGACGTCTGCGCAGCAGAGGCGTAGTCCAGCGCCTGGACATCGTCATAGATCGAGACCGACACCGTACGCGTGATGCCGGGCCGGTTGCCACCCACCATGAGGACGACGCCAAACTCGCCGAGTGTGTGCGCGAAGCTCAGGACCATGCCGGTAACCAGGCCCCGCACTGACAGAGGGAGCACGATGCGGCGAAACGTATCAGCCTTCGACGAGCCGAGTGACCAGGACGCTTCGAGCATGCGGCGATCGACCGCGCCGAACGCCGCACTGAACGGTTGTACCGCAAAGGGCAGGCTGTAGAGCACCGAGGCGATCAGGAGGCCGTAGAAGGTGAACGGCAGGCCGGTTCCGGTAAGCGTTGTCCAGAACTGGCCGACCGGGCTGGCCGGTCCAATCGCCACGAGCACGTAGAAGCCAAGCACCGTCGGCGGCAGGACCAGTGGGAGCGCAACCACTGCCTCGACGAGAAACTTCCAGCGCCAGGCCGAGAACGCGATCCAGTACGCAATCGGAAGACCGATCGCCAGGAGCACGACCATCGTGATGAAGGACAGACGGAGGCTGACCCAGATCGCGGTCCAGTCCATCGGTCAGGGCTCTGGCGCCGCGAAGCCGTAACGATCCAGCACCGGCCGCGCGGCATCGCTCATGAGAAAGGCGCGAAACGACCCGGCCGCTTCGGGCTGGGCGGCGCCGGTCAGAATGACGCCGCCATGTTCGATGCGCTGGTGCACGTCGGACGGAAGCAGCACGTATCTCCCCCTGGCGGCGACCTCGGGGGCGACGACGAGTGAGAGTGCCAGGACACCGCCCTGAGCGCCGCCGCTCTCGACGAACTGAAGGGCCTGCGCGATGCTCTCGCCGAGGACGAGCTTCGGCTTCAGCTCGTCGTACACGTCCGCGGCGCGCATCGCTTCTTCTGCCGCGATGCCGTACGGGGCGACCGCGGGATTGGCGATGGACACTTGCCGGACTGCCGGATCGAGCAGCGCCCGAAGACCGAGAGTCTCGATGTCGATCGGCGAGTCCTTCAGCACCCAGAGTGCGATGCGGCCGTCCGCGAAGATGAAGAGCGACTGGGGGCGCGCGAGGCCTGCTTCGACGAGCTGGTGCGCGTAGCTGATCTCGGCCGTGAGATACAGGTCGAACGGCGCGCCGTTCTGAATCTGCGCATAGAAGTTTCCCGAAGACCCGTAAGTCACGGCTACCCCGGTCTCGGGGTGCGCCTCCCGGAATCCTTCGACCAGGTCGTCCAGCGCGAATCGCAGGCTCGACGCCGCGGCAATGGACAAGGCGGGCGGCCGCTCCATGACACCGGACGTACTGCCCACGGGCGCGGCAGGCTCGCCGCCCCCGCCGCAGCCAGGCGCCAGAAGAAGCGGTCCGCACAGCAGGAGCCGCCAGGCCACCCTCGCCTTTATCATGCGTTTCAGTATACTTAAAGTCGATTTTTGTATCGATTAAAGCCGTATCTGAGCATGGGAGGCCCGATGCGCCACGGACCGGGTCAGGCAGGCCGCATCATCCGGATCGAAACGCCGGGCCGCCAGGGCCGGCGGCGATGAAGAGCGCCGCGCGGTTTGACATGGACGCTTGGGCAGAGGTACGCTCACCGGACATGTCCGGTCGTCAGCATCACGCGCACCACCATTCCCACCGCATCGAGCGGAGTTGCGCGTGATCTAGGGTTTCCCAGGAACAACACCCGACGACAACTGCAACCCCGCCCGTTACAACGGCGCGGGGTTTTTGCTTTTCAGGGGGGGCTTTGTGGATTTTTCGAAATTGGACGGACTGATTCCGGCGGTCATTCAGGATGCAGAGAGCGCCGAGGTCCTGATGGTCGGCTTCATGAACGCCGAAGCGTTCGAGCTGACCAAGTCGACCGGCTTCGCGACGTTCTACAGCCGCAGCCGCAACAAGCTGTGGATGAAGGGCGAGACGTCGGGCAACAAGCTCGAGGTCCTCGACATGCTCGTCGACTGCGACGATGACACGGTGCTCCTGAAGGTGAAGCGCCTGGGCGACGGCAACGTCTGCCACACGGGCGAACGCACCTGCTTCTATCGCAACATCCCCCGCTCCTGACGAGAGAGAACACGACATCATGAAGCTCCGACTTGGTATTCCGAAAGGCTCGCTGCAGGACTCGACGGTCCAGCTCTTTGGGCGCGCCGGGTTCAACATCTACGTCAGCACGCGCTCCTACTTTCCGGCCATCGACGATCCGGAGATCGAGTGCATGTTGATTCGTGCGCAGGAGATGGCGCGCTACGTCTCCGACGGCGTGCTCGATGCCGGCCTGACCGGCCAGGACTGGATCGCCGAGCACGAGCTCGGTCAGGGCAGGACGGGCGTCATCGAGCCGCTGGCCGACCTCGTCTATTCGAAGCAGAGCTTCGGCAAGGTGCGATGGGTGCTCGCCGCTCCCGAGGATTCGCCCTTCAAGTCCGCAAAGGATCTGAACGGCAAGACCATCGCGACCGAGCTGGTGCGCACCACCAAGGCGTACTTCGAGCGGCAGGGCGTCTCGGTCAATGTCGAGTTCTCGTGGGGCGCAACCGAGGTCAAGCCTCCGGTCCTCGCAGACGCCATCGTCGAGGCGACCGAAACGGGATCGACGCTGCGGGCGAACCGGCTCCGGATCATCGACACCGTCATGGAGTCGAACACGCAGCTCTTCGCCAACAAGTCGGCCCTGTCCGATTCGTGGAAGCGGACGAAGCTCGACAACCTTGCCCTGCTGCTGAAGGCGGCCATCGAAGCGCAGGGCCGGGTCGGGCTGATGCTGAACATCCGGCGATCGGATCTGCAGAAAGTCGTCGCACTCCTGCCCGCGCTTCAGCGCCCGACGATTTCCGGGCTGACAGACGACGAGTGGGCGGCGGTGAATACGATCATCGAGGAGCGCACCGTCCGCGACCTGATCCCGAAGCTGAAGGCAGCCGGAGCGCAGGGCATCGTCGAGTATCCGTTGAACAAGATCGTTCTCTAGTCCCATGCCCCTCCTTCGCATCATCAATTCCTCGAACCGTCGCGCCGTCGACGCCCTGGTACGGAAAGACTCGCCGGGCGACCGGGCCTTCGAACGGCGCGTCCGCGCGATCGTCGGGCGCGTGCGACGGGGAGGCGACGAGGCCCTCCTCTCCTTTGCACGCCGGTTCGATCGGCTGTCGGCGCCTGTCGAGGTGTCGAGTCGAGAGATGGAGTTGGGCGCGTCAGCTGCAACGAGAGACGTCCGGCGGGCCATCCGTCAGGCGGCGAAGAACATCGCCGCCGTCGCGCGCCGGCAGACGCCGAAGCGCTGGCGCACGGTCGTCGCGCCAGGTGTCTCCATCGAGCAGCGCGTCGAACCGCTCGCGACGGTCGGGTGCTACGTGCCGGGCGGACGGTTTCCACTCCCCTCCTCCCTCCTGATGACCGCCATCCCGGCCCGCGAGGCCGGAGTCCGCGAGATTCTCGCTGTCTGTCCACGGCCCGAGCCTGCCGTGATGGCCGCGGCGCTCGAGGCGGGCGTGACACGCCTGTTCAGAATCGGCGGCGCCCACGCGATCGCGGCGCTGGCCTACGGGACGCGCACGATTCCCCGCGTGGACAAGATCGTGGGCCCGGGCAACCGCTACGTCGCGGTCGCGAAGGCGATCGTGTCAGCCGACTGCGCCATCGATTTCTTCGCCGGCCCGACGGAGATCGTGATAATCGCCGGCGGAGGCCGCGCCGACTGGATCGCAGCGGACCTCGTCGCACAGGCCGAACACGACCCGGACGCGCGGTCCATCTTCATCACGTGGAATCGCGGCCTTGCGGAGCGTGTCGCGCGCGCCGTGGATGTCCGCGCCGAGGGGCGCGACGTCGTTCGCCGCTCGCTGTCGGCGCACGGCGCGGCGATTGTCGTGAGTAGCGCCGCCGACGCGGTTGCGTTGTCGAATCGAATCGCCCCCGAGCATCTGGTCGTCGACAGGGAATCGATCGCGAAACAGACGCTCACGGCCGGAGCGGTCTTCGTGGGGGCGTTCACCGCGCAGGCAGCGGGCGACTACGCCACCGGATCCAACCACGTGCTGCCGACATCCGGCGCGGCGCGCTTCCGGGGCGGCCTTTCAGCCGCGGACTTCGTGCGCGTCATGGCCGTTCAGCGGGTGACCCGGGCCGGCCTCGCGCGCCTGGCGCCCGCCATCGTGCCTCTCGCGCGAGCCGAGGGGCTCGAGGGCCACGCAGAATCGATCGAGGTCCGTCTGTCATGAGCGACTACGACAAGCCGCCAGAGCTGTACGACGGCCTCCGGCTTCATCAGAACGAGCACACGCGCGGCTGTTCGCCTCGCGTACTCGAGGCACTGGCGTCGCTGCGTCCCGAGCAGATCGGGTTCTATCCTCCCTACAGCAAAGTGACCGCGGCGTGCGCACGGCACCTCGGGGTGGACGCCGATCGGCTGATGCTGGTCAACGGACTCGACGAAGGGATCATGGCGGCGGCCCTTGCCTGCGTGATGCCGGCGCCGAATCAACCCCTTCGCGAAGCGATTGTGCCTGAGCCGGCATTCGAGATCTTTGCCTTCGACTGCGAGGTGGCCGGAGGGAAGGTCGTGCGAGTGGCTCCACGTCCGGAGTTCGAGTTCGCGCTCGACGAGGTACTGGGGGCCATCTCCAGCAGCACGCGGCTCGTCTTTCTGACGAACCCGAACAATCCGACGGGTGTGCCGGTTCCTCGCGAAGCGATCAAGACGATCGCGCGGCGGCTGCCTGCCGGCGGCCTCGTGTTCGTGGACGAGGCATACGTGGATTTCTCGGGCGACACCTTCATCGGCGATCTCGGAGCCTTCCCCAACGTCGTCATCGGACGAACGTTCTCGAAAGCCTATGGCCTTGCAGGCATCCGCATCGGCGCGATGATCGGTGCGCCCGCTGCGCTCGAGCCGATGCGCCGTCTCATCCCGGTCTACAGCGTGAGCATCGCTGCGGTAACGGCCCTGCAGGCGGCACTCGAGGACCGGGAGTATATCGCCGACTACCTGCGGCAGGTCGAGGAATCGAAGACACTGCTCTATGCGATGTGCGATCGGCTCGGCCTGAAATACTGGAAGAGCGCGGCGAACTTCGTGCTCGTCCGGGTCGGCAGCCGCGCGGGCGCGCTCGTCAAAGATGCCGCCGCGCGCGGCATCTACCTCCGCGATCGCTCGAAGGAACCCGGATGCGACGGATGCGTGCGCATCACGACCGGGGTGGTCGAGCACACCACACGCGGCCTTGCCGTCGTCGAGGAGTTGCTATGCGCCGCGCGGTAATCGATCGACGCACGACCGAGACACAGATCAAGATGTCGCTCGGCATCGAGGGCAAGGGCCGGTACGAGATCTCGACCGGCATTCGCTTCCTCGATCACATGCTCGAGCTGTTCACCCGCCATGGCGCCTTCGACCTTCGAATCGCGGCGACGGGCGACCTCGACGTGGACCAGCATCACACGGTCGAAGACCTCGGCATCGCCCTGGGAGAGGCGGTGACGAAAGCGCTCGGCGACCGGCGCGGCATCAATCGCGCCGGCTATTTCGTCATGCCGATGGACGAAACGCTCGCCGTGGTCGCGATCGACCTCGGGGGCCGTCCGCATGCTGCGGTGGACTTGAAGGTGAAGGTCGAGCGCGTTGGCGATCTTCAGGTGGAACTCGTCCACGACTTCTTCGACGGCTTCGCAACAGCCGCAAGAGCGAACGTCCACGTCAAGGTGCTCTACGGCCGCTCGAACCATCACAAGATCGAGGCGGTGTTCAAGGGCTTCGCCCG
Source organism: Vicinamibacterales bacterium (assembly GCA_050250175.1). GTDB lineage: Bacteria > Acidobacteriota > Vicinamibacteria > Vicinamibacterales > CAVVIG01 > JBFWPD01. Next base: position 6,238 of record JBFWPD010000056.1, on the reverse strand, counting down.
CGCACTGCGCGTCGCGTGCTCGAAGGACAAACAGCTCGCACGGATGCTGCCCTCCACGAAGGGGCTGCTCTGACGGGCGGGAGGGGCGGGTCGGGCGGGAAGGGCGGGTCGGGCGGGAAGGGCGGGTCGGGCGGGTAAGGCAGGAAGGGCGGGTTGGGCGGGGCTACAGCGCCTGCGGCCATGCGAGTCCGAGGACATGGAGATCCGAGGACGAGCATCAGCGTCAGTTCGCGCTGGGGGTGGGGCCCCAGCGCCCAGTGCAAGAATGTCCATAGCGCTCATCGACTACGGTGCGGGAAATCTCACTTCGGTGAAAAAGGCGCTCGCCGCCATCGGCGCCGACGTGTTCGTGCCGGCTCGCTCCGAAGATCTGGCCGGCGCGCGCGGAGTCATCGTGCCGGGCGTTGGACACTTCGAAGCAACCCGCACGCTCGACACCGATTGGCTCGAGGCCCTTCGGTCCTTCGTCAGGGCCGACAGACCGCTCCTCGGCATCTGCCTCGGCATGCAGTGGCTCTTCGAGGGCAGCGACGAGGCGCCCGATCTGCCGGGCCTGGACGCGCTCACGGGACGATGCCGGCGGCTCAGCGGCGGCGAGGGTGAGACCAAGCTGAAGATTCCCCACGTCGGCTGGAACTCTCTCGTCATCGTGAGACCGGCGCCGGTTGTCGACGGCGTCGCGAACGGCGCCCAGGTGTACTTCACACACAGCTTCGCTGCCCCGGTCACCGCCGACACCGTCGCGTCGACCGAACATGGTGAGCCCTTTGCGGCCATCGTCCAGCGGGGACGAGTTGCCGGCGTGCAGTTCCACCCGGAAAAGTCAGGAGACGTGGGCCTCCGCATGCTCAGGAACTTCATCGCCAGCGTGGATTGACCGGTGCTGTCCAAACGAATCATCGCCTGCCTCGACGTCCGGAACGGCCAGGTCGTCAAGGGCATCAACTTCGAGGGATTGCGCAGCGCCGGGGACCCGGCTGAACTGGCGCGCCGCTACAACGTCGAGGGAATCGACGAGCTCGTGATCCTCGACATCACCGCGACGCTCGAGAGCCGCCGCGCACTGGCGGACACGATCCACGCCGTCGCGAAGGAGCTCTTCATCCCGCTCGCGGTAGGCGGAGGCATCCGGACCGAGGCTGACGCCGCCGCAGCCGTGGAAGCAGGCGCAGACAAGGTCAGCCTGAACACGGCGGCCTTGACCAATCCGGGCCTGATCACGACGCTGGCCAATCGATACGGAAGCCAGGCGGTCATCGTGGCCATCGACGCCAAGCGCGCGCCTGCAATACCCGGCTCCGATCGCACGAACTTCGCGGTCTACGTCCGCAGCGGACAGACAGCCACGGAGCGCGACGCAGTCGAATGGGCACAGGAAGCCGAGCGTCGAGGCGCCGGTGAGATTCTGCTGACGTCGATCGATCGCGACGGCACGAAAGTCGGCTTCGACTGCGAAATGACCGCGGCGGTCTCGAGCGCCGTGTCGATCCCCGTAATCGCGTCAGGTGGCGCGGGCGGCCTCGGCGATTTCGTCGACGTGTTTACACGGGGACGCGCCGACGCCGCACTCGCGGCCTCCATCTTTCACTATGCCGAGACGAGCGTGCATTCGTTGAAAGAGCATCTGCACCGCAGCGGAATCCCCGTGCGGCTCGAGTGGTAACCGGATGCTGATACCTTCCATCGATCTCCAGGACGGCGCGGTGGTCCAGCTGGTGCAAGGCGAGCGTCTGGCCATCCGCGACGAAGACATCTCCCGCTGGGTCACGAAGTTCGCGAAGTTCCCGAAGGTACAGGTGATCGACCTCGACGCCGCGATGGGCAAGGGGGACAACCTGGCTATCGTGCGGACCATCGCCGGCCAGCTGTCCTGCCGCGTCGGCGGCGGCGTTCGAACCGTCGAGCGCGCACAGGACATTCTCTCCGCCGGCGCGCAGCAGGTCATCGCGGGCTCATCGCTCTTCAAGGACGGTCGACCGGATACCGGGTTCGCCGCGCGTCTCGCGGACGCAATCGGCGCCGACCGGCTCATCGCAGCCGTCGACAGCAAGGCCGGCCACGTCGTCATTCACGGCTGGAAGACGCCACTGGCTGTCACGGCCGTGGAAGCCGTCGCAGCGCTCGAACCCTTCTGCGGCGAGTTTCTCTACACACACGTGGACGCCGAGGGACTGATGGGCGGCACGAACATCGAGGCCATTCTGGCGGTCCGGCGTGCGACGACCCGCCGCGTCACGGCCGCAGGCGGCATCACGACGCGCGACGAAATCGATCGCCTCGACGCTGAAGGCGTGGACGCGGTGGTCGGGATGGCGCTCTACACCGGCAGGCTCTCGCTCGAATAGCGCCCACGTCTGTACAATGTCACCGGAATGGCGGGTGCTGGACGCTCGCGGCGGGGACTTTCTCTCGTTGTGCTGGCGCTCCTCGTCTGGCCACTGGCTGGCAGGATCGTCGAAGTCGGCGCCTCCCAGGTTCCGCCGGCACGCGATGGCGCCCTGCGGATCGTGAAGGCAGTGCGCGCGGCCCAGGAAACCTATCGCTCCGTGCACGGATACTACGACCGGCTGGAGTGCCTCGTGCAGGACGCCTGCGTGCCGAACCCCTACCCTCCGACGTATCTCGCCACTGAAGACGCGCGAGCGACCGCGCACGGCTACCGGTTCCAGCTCGCTGATGGTCCGCGGGCCAGCGCGGGCATCGACGACTTCGTCTCCCCCACCGGAATGACGGCGTACGCCCTCACCGTGGTTCCCACGTCGAGCGGACTGGCTGTCGGCGAATCGACCTCCTTCTGCGCGGACGTCGAGGGGATCTACGAGTATGCCGACGGACATCTGCCGGCGGTGACCGCAGGCCGCTGCATCGATCGCGGCACGAAGCTGCATTGAGACGCGCGTCCGACCGATCGTGAAGACACCGCTTCGACAGATTGTGGCCATGGGCGGCGGAGTGCTTCCCGCCGATGGGTCCGACCCCGCGCTCGAGCGCTACATCCTCGGGCTTACTCGAAAGAGCAATCCCTCGGTCTGTCTCCTCGCAACCGCGACCGGCGACGCCGAGCGCGTCATCGTCAGGTTCTACAGCACGTTCGCCAGGTTCCGCTGCCGGCCCAGCCACGTACCCCTCTTCGCCCGGACTCCAGACCTCGCGGAGGTTCTTCTCTCGCAGGACGTGATTTTCGCCGGAGGCGGAAATACGAAGAGCATGCTGGCAGTATGGAGTGATTGGAACCTGCCGGCGATCCTCCGGCGTGCATGGAGATCGGGCATCGTGCTTGCCGGCGCGAGCGCCGGAGCGATCTGCTGGTTCGACACGGGCGTCACCGATTCATGGGCCGATCGTCTGCGGACGATGCCCTGCCTGGGTCTGCTCCCTGGACCATGCTGCCCGCATTACGACAGCGAGCCGGACCGGCGGCCCAGCGTCCAGCGGATGGTCGCCCGCGGTCAGCTCCGCAATGTGCTCGCGCTGGACGATGGCGTGGGCGCCCACTTCGTGGGTCGTCGTCTCGTGCGGACGATCAGCGCGCGGCCGCACGCGCAGGCGTATCGCGTCGGCCTCCGGCGCGGAACGGTTGTCGATCGGCCACTCGAGGTTACGCGTCTGCGAAAACGGTAGTCGACGAACGAACGCGGCGGACTTCATGCCTCGGACATCAATCGTCTCCGGCATCCTTGCTCTGATGCTGCTCGCGCCTCGCGGGATCGAGGCACAGAGTTCGTTCGCCACGATGGATCGCGAGGTACTGTCGGCCGTCATCGAGCAGTCGATCCAGCCGCAGGTCGTTCTCGAGCAGCGTATTGCGGGAGAGCCCGAGACACCGCTGGTCATCGCCGAGCGGTCGCTCCGTGCCTGCGGGGCACAAGCCGCCGACGCGACGCCGTGCGGCTCGATCGACGTGATGCGCAGTCCGGATCGGATGGGCATGATCGTCGGGGCGTGGGACTACCGCGACGAGACCCGCACGGCACTGGTCGAATCGTTCAACGAACGGAACGCGGTCAGCTCGCCGCTGCCGGTCGACGGTCTCGCGGAGCTGAAAGGGCTGCCCGGCCGCGAGGCGTGGCTCGCCCTGCCTGCCGACGCGCGATCGAGCTACTGCGTGGAGATCAGTCTGCCCGGATACGCTTCGACCGGGTTCGCTGTCGTCTACGCACAGTACGTCGAGGAATCGCTTCGTACCCAGGCGTGGGTCTTTGTCCTGACGCACGCCTCCAGACGGTGGGAAGTCCAGCACGCATACGCGCTCCCCCGGTGACGTCCGTTCGGCGGAGAATCAGGAAATGAAGCTGTACGACGAGCTCTCCAGCTGGTGGCCGCTGATGTCCTCTCCCGCCGACTACGCGGAGGAAGCAGCCTTCTACGAACGCCTGCTCATCGAACACTGCGGGCGTGAGGCACGCACGCTGCTCGAGCTCGGAAGCGGTGGCGGCAACAACGCGTCGTATCTGAAGACCCGTTTCGCGATGACGCTCGTCGACCGCTCGCCGGGAATGCTGTCTGTCAGCCGCGCCTTGAACCCGGAGTGCGAACACGTCCAGGGCGACCTGCGAAGCGTCAGGCTCGGTCGACTGTTCGACTGCGTCTTCGTCCACGACGCGATCTGCTACATGACGACCGAAGAGGAGTTGAAGCAGGCCATCGAAACGGCTTTTGCCCACTGCGCCCCTGGCGGCGCCGCGGTCTTCGCGCCGGATCATGTGCGCGAAACCTTCCGCCCCTCGACCGACTGCGGAGGCGGAGACGCCGGTGACCGCGGCATGCGCTATCTCGAATGGAGCTGGGATCCCGACCAGTCGGACTCGACGTGCGTCGTTGACTACATCTACGCGCTTCGAGAGGCGGACGGCCAGGTCCGGACGGTTCATGATCGACACATCGAAGGTCTGTTTGCCCGGGAAGACTGGATCCGGCTGCTCGGCGACGCCGGCTTCGAGCCCGTCGTCGTGCCGTTCGATCACAGCGAGATCGAGCCGGGGACGTACGAGGTCTTCGCGTGCCGCAAGCCGGCACAAACCGGCGGCTTCATTCCGTAGCCAGCGGACTCACTGAAGGCTTGCGCGCGCCTCGTCGCACTCGGCACATGCTCCTGCCTGGTGCAGAAACACCAGGTCGTTCGCGCGCAGTCGATCGACCGCCACCCGGACGATGTCTCGCGACCGGGCGAGCCTGGCTTCGCCGTATCCCACACGTCCTCGGCGCTGCTGCTCACGCTCAGCGAGCCAGTCGTCGAGCAGCGCGAACCGCCTGCAGCAGTGATCCGTTTCGTCGTACTCGACACGCACAGGACGGCCGCCGGCACTTACCGTCGCGTACTTCCTGGTGCGATAGCGCACGCCTGCGACGTTCTCGGAAAGATGCACGGTGGTATCAGCGTCATGGCCGACACCGAGCAGCAGGACCCAGCCGTCGAGCTCGTGCACGCGGCCGACAGGGCTGTCGAGACCATGAGGAACGTCGATCGGATGGTCGCGCGTGATGTCCCGGGCGCGGGGGCCCACCGCCGCGAACGCATGCGGGCTGTTGCTTCGGAGAACACCCGGCATCTTCCAGAACGTGCTCGCGACAACTCCCATGCTGTCGCAGGGAGTCGCCGCAGGGTCGAACGGATGGTCGTCGTCGTCGCTCATGCTCGGCATGACGAGCGTGCCTTCGACCCCGGCAGCCTCCAGCAGTGCATCGATGAGGCCGCGAGGACCATCCTCGATCGGCCGCACCCTGGAGAACGCCGTATGAACCAGAAGGATCGATCCGCGCGGAACACCAAGCCGGCGCAATTGCGCGATGACCTCACTCTTCGAAACCGGCGGCGGAGTCTTCACGCGATGACCAGCCTTTCTTCGGGCCATACGGCAGGCTACAGGCTTCAGGCTACAGGCTTCAGGCTCCACGCAGGCTACAGGCTTCAGGCTTCGGGCTTCGGGCTTCAGACACGTCACGCTGTTCCGCTGCGATCGTACTCGCATGCCTGCAGCCCGTAGCCTGCAGCCCGTAGCCCGACGTCGTAGCCCCGACGAAGCCGGACGCAGAATACGGTACGATCGGTCAAACGCATGAGCACGACGCTGCCCACCGCCACCGCAGAACTCGACGCGCGCGCGAAGGAGATCGCGCGGCGCCGGACGTTCGCGATCATCTCTCACCCGGACGCCGGCAAGACGACACTGACGGAGAAGCTGCTGCTGTATGCGGGCGCGATCGAGCTCGCCGGCGCCGTCCGCGGCCGCCGCAATCA
>JBFWPD010000055.1:0-13754 GCA_050250175.1 Vicinamibacterales bacterium | reverse complement strand
TGCGCTTCGGACAGCGAATGACAGACCTGCTGCATCAGATGAGCGGCTCTCTCGACTGGCACAGGGCCGAAGCGTTGGATCAGCACCTGCAGATCGAAGCCGTCCAGCAGTTCCATCACGTAGTAGAACGTCCCATCGTCGGCCATCCCGAAGTCGTAGAGCTCGATCGTATGGGGTGAACGAAGCCGCGATGTGGCCTGCGCTTCGCGCTCGAAGCGCGCGACGAGCTCGGCGTGGCGGCCGGGCTCTGCGGACTCCGGCCCCGCGATCCGCATTTGCTTGATCGCCGCCGGCCGCGCGAGCAGCCGATGCTCGGCACGCCACACCTCGCCCATACCGCCCTCGCCAAGGCGTTCGACGAGCCTGTAGCTTCCGAGCTCTCGCGCGGACATCAGCGCGGTGCCGAGGTGATAGACGACCCGCGATCCCACGTAGGCGATGAGCACGACAAGCAGATAGGGAACGACGATCTGAAGGACGAACAGCAGCGGAGTGAGCACCGCCGGCGCGCCATCCCGTGCCACTGCCAGCGCGACCACGAGAGGGACGGCTGTCGCCGATCCGAGCGCGGCCGCGAGCGCGCGGCGAGGCGGCGTGGGCACCATCATCGTGAAGCCGAGCATCCAGACGGCGACCCATGACAGGCCTCCCCACGGCGGCCTGAACTCGTAGCCGGTCACGTCCAGATACTGAGCGGCAGCGATGCCGAAGCTGCCAATGACCTGAAACACCAGGCCGACGTTCAGTACGGTTCCGACGGCAACCTGCCGGCCGAGCGTCAGCGCGATCAACGCGATTGCGCTGCTGATCGAAAGAAGAGGTGGCACCCAGTGGAACGGGCTCGAGAAGAAGGCCGCCCGATCCTGCGGCAGGAAAATCGACGTGATCGGGCTGCTCACTGTGAAGGCAATCGCGTAGAGGGTCGCGACAATCCGGAGCCGGTGCGCTGCCTGGGCCTTGAGGTCGGGTGGGAGGGTAACTCCGGAACTGTGCCCCGTCTGATCGCGAGGCCTGAGAGCCCCGGTGGCGGTGGTAGCGGTTACAGCAGGGTCCTCAGGAATCGCCATCCCCGAGATTGTCGCTCGCTTCGACCTTCCACTGAACTCGCGCCGGCGCCCGGCTCATCCGAGCCGCGGCATCCGGGCGCGAGCCTGATCCGCCGTCAGCGACGACGGAACCAGGAGTCGTCGCCGGTCCGGTAGCCTTCGTCGCGGAAGGCCTCCTGGTAGCCGGAGAGAAATCCTTCGCGGTAGACCTCGCGATATTCATCTCTGGTCCAGCCGTACCGGTTGGTGTATCCCCGGTCGCCATCGCGATACCGGTCGTGGCGTTGAGGCTCATACCGGCGGCGGTCTTCCGCATCGTCGCGTCCCTTCTGGTAGCCGTCCTCGTAGCCGTTCCCGAAGGGAATGCTCGCGGCGCCGTTCGCTCCACCCCAGCGGCCGTACCCGGAAGGCGCACGGCGGACATCGGCGGGCGATCGCGGGATCGCCCTCGGGCCGGTTCCATATCGACCGTTGCCGTACCGATCGTTGCCGTAGATCCCGCTGCCGTAGATCACGCGCGCGTCACGGCTTCGCGATGCCTGACGCTCGGCTTCCTGACAGCTCGTGGGATCCGGCTGCCGTCCCGGAGGAACGCCGTCGTACCAGACGCGGCACGATCCAGGCGGCGGCATATGCCCCGGAGGAATTCCCTGCGATCCTGAAGGGCCCCGGCTCTGCGCGCTCGCGGGAGCGGCCAGGGCGCCGATCATCATCACTGCTGCAACGGTCGCGCGCATCGTGCTGTGCCTCCGCCGCAGGAAATGGCAAGATCCGCACCACCGGATTTGGGCCGAAAAACCCGCTGGCGTCGCAGTGAATGTCATCCAGCGCGGACGCGCTCGGATGAAACGGCGACATCTCAACCTCATGCGAAGGCTGACGCGCGTAAGGGCGCCGGGCTACCGCCGCCAGGTCAGGCTGGCAAAAGCGGTTCGTTCGACTTCGACGCCCCCCACCCATTCCTTGTGATGCGCGTCGGTCAAATCCTTGGCAGTGAATGAGAGCTCGAGGTCGGGGCGGGCGAACCACCCGACTCTGAGCCCTGCCGTCCCGTACGCCGGAATATCGGCGTCGGTGAGCTCGGAGACGTAGCGGGCGAAGAGGTCGAGCGATACATTGCGCGGAAGATCGAGCGCCATGTGGAGCCGAGCCTGATGGTGAGGGGTTCGGCCCTCGTTGCTGCGCTCCTGGCTGACGTCGTTGCTGCCCGGATCGCGCGTCAGCTCGACGTGGAGATACGAATAGCTGAACGTCGTGCGCATCGCGGCGGCGGGCCGCACGTCGGCAGTCGCTTCGAATCCACTGCTCGTTCCGTGCAGGCCATTGGCGAAGGTGACCGGGAGGATCACGCGCGGCGGAGGCGGCGTGGTTTCGACGAACGACGTCAGCAACTCGGTACTCAGTACGTCGTCGAGCTCGTTCAGAAATCCGGACAGCGTGATGTAGGCGCCGTCACCTGATTGCACGCGGTACCCGATCTCGTACGCGGCGAGCTTCTCGGACGAGAAGTCTTCGTTGGGCACCAGGCGCACGAACGAAGGCACCGATGGATCGGCCACGGCCGCGGTCGTGTAGTGCGTGTCGACGCGTGAAGGTGTGCGCACGGCGCGCGTGACAGAGCCGACGAGCGTGTGCGCAGGTGCTATCCGCCAGGTGACGCGCCCGCTCGGCTGCAGCTCGACATCCGAGTACGAGTTGTGCTCGACCTTCGCACCGACCCCGATGGTGATCGGCGCGACAGGGGTGAACTCATCCTGCAGGAACGCGCTCCAGAGATGGTCCGTGTACCTGGGCGGGTCGAAGCTCGAGAGACCCACGGCCGTGATCTCGTCCGACGACACGCGGTATCCAAGCCCCCAGGTCAACTGATGGTTGCCCCATGGCGGCGGCTGCTGCTGGAAGTCGACGTCGAGCGTGTTTCGCACTTCGCCGACAGGCTGTTCCTCCCGTTCGATGCGGTCGTAGTAGGTCTGGAGATCGAAGCGCGCGCCGGAGCTCAACGTCCCGGAGTACAGCGCCAGGAGATTGGCGCCGGCGAGCGGTGCGTGCACCGATGAGACTTCCGAGTACGGAGGCGCGAGGCTGGTCAGTATCTGTCGCGCGCCGAGCCGTGCCGCGTACGAGACGCCCTGGATGCTCAGACTCCGATTGTCCGAGAGGACCCAGTCCCCGCGCAGTCCCACCTGCGCTTTCCACCAGTCGTCGTAGTCGAGGCCGTTGGCGTGAAACTGCGGCGAGCGGTTGAACGCCTTCACGTAGCCGCGGATGTGTCCATTGGATCCGGCAGTCGTGCCGTACCGCACCGATGCGAGCAGACGTTCATCGCCGCCTGACACTGCCTCCACAAACAGTCCCTGCGTGTCGCGGGCAGACTTCGTCACGATGCTGATGATGCCGTTGACCGCGTTCGATCCCCAGAGCGTCCCGCCGGGCCCACGGATGATCTCGATCCGCTCGATGTCATCGAAGACGAGATCCTGGACCTCCCAGTACGTGCCGGCAAAGAGCGGGTTGTAGACGGCCCGGCCATCGATGAGTACAAGCATCGCGCGTGAGAGCCGATCGGCGAGGCCGCGCATGCCGATCGCCCAGCGCGACGAGTCGATTCTGGCGACGTGAACGCCTGGCGCAAGCCGCAGGAGCTCGGGCAGAGACGTGGCGCCGGACCGTCTGATGTCGTCCTGTGTGATGACGAAGACCGCGGCCGGCGTGTCGGACACTGTGTCCGCCGAGCGGGATACGACCGTGACTTCGAGGGCGAGCAGCTCCTCGAGCGTCAGACGCTTGAGATCCATGACGGACTGCGCAAATGCAGATGCGGGGACTGCCATCGTGGCGATCGCCGCGGCGAGCAGGCTCGCCTTCATCGTGGACCGGCACCGCGTCATGCCCTGCGCGCGCACATCTCACCTCGCCTCAATAGGTCAATTCACGGGCCGCGCTCACAGCGCGAATCAGATCGACTGCCTGGTAAGGTTTCGCCAGGTGCTCGGTAAAGCCTGCCTCTGCAGTCTGGCGGCGGTGGTCGTCGGAGGCGTGAGCACTGACGGCGATCGCACGGGTCGAGCGTCCAGCGAGAGCGTCGAGCTCGCGGACGTGCCGCAGCACCGCGAAGCCGTCCATGTCCGGCATCGCCAGGTCGCACAACAGCACGTCGGCAGGGTCGCTGCGCCATGCGGCGATCGCCTCGGGTCCGGATGTCGCCGTTCGGACCGCGGCTCCGGCAGCTCTCAACGCGACAGCCATCACCTCGAGCGCATCGGGGTGATCGTCGACGGCGAGGACGTGAATCCCACTGAGAGACGGCAGATCGCGGCCCGACGTTGCCGCGCCACGGGCGGTCTCGACGCTGTCCTTCCAGACCGGCAGGCTCACGGTGAACGACGCTCCCTGTCCACGACCGCCGCTCGAGACCTCGACGCTGCCGCCGTGCATCTCGGTGAGGTCGCGAACGATCGCGAGTCCGAGCCCGAGCCCGCCATGCTCGCGGCTCATCGATCCGTCGGCCTGACGGAACCTGTCGAACACGAACGGAAGGAACTCGGGAGGAATCCCCGCCCCCTTGTCGCTCACTTCGACGGTGTGACACTTCTGACCCGCGCGCACGGTCACGCTGACGCGGCCGCCGGGTGCGCTGAACTTCACCGCGTTCGACAGCAGGTTCCAGACGACCTGCTGCAGCCGATCGCGATCGCCGCTCACGAGGCAGGCGCCCTCGTCGTCACGCATGTCGATGCTCACCTGTCGTGAGGCCGCCGTCGGCTTGACCACTTCGATGGCCGCTTCGACAGGCTGGCGCAGATCCACGGGCTCGAGATGGAGGGGCAGCTTGCCGGTGACGATGCGGGACACGTCGACGAGATCTTCGATGACCCGGGTCTGTGCATGAACGTTCCTGGTGATGACACCGACGGCTTTCGTCGTCGTCGGATCGTCGGGCCTTGCGTTGCCCAGGATCTGCACCCACCCGAGGATGGCGTTGAGCGGCGTTCGCAGCTCGTGCGAAACCGCGGCCAGGAACTCGTCCTTCAGCCGATTGAGCTCGCGCTCGCGTATGAGGAGCCGCTCGCGCTCGGCCTCGACGCGCTTCCGTTCGTCAATCTCGCGCAGCAGGCCTTCATAGGAGTCGCGAATGCGCACGATCATTCCCTGGAAGGACTTCACCAGCTCGCCGATCTCGTTGCGGGGCGTGTCGATCTCGGGCACCGGGTAGCGCGCATCGCGGCCGACCTGCGTGGCGGCGGCGGCGAGGTCCGCAATCGGCTTCGAGATGGTGCGATTCATCCGTTGGGCGTGCGCGAAGGCCAGGATGCCCGCGAGGATGAGCATCGCGCCCGCAGCGGTGGCGGTGACCGCGAGCCGCTCGCCGAGGTCGGAGAGGTCGCGCTCGACGTACACCATTCCGCGTACGCGTGCGTTGCTCGTGATGGGCACCAGCGCGCTCACGCTGTCGGCGAGAGGTTCCGCCGGAATCTCCTCAGTGCACGACGTCTCGCCGGATCGCTCGTAGCGCGCGAACAGGGTGCCGTCCTCGAGATACACGCAGGCTCTGGTCACGGCGGCCCGGACCCGGACGGTCCCGAGCGTGCCTTCTGCGGCGGCCGGGTCGCCGAACGTCACTGCTGCCGCGGTGTTGTCGGCGATGATCCGCGCCAGGGTCGAGGCATCGTCGGCCGCGCTGGCCCGATAACGCCAGAGGTCCAGAAGCATCAGGCCTGATGCGGCGACGAGCAGCGCGAACGAGCTCACGAGCACCGCCATCGCGACGAGCTTGTTGTGGACGGGCAGGCGGTCGAACCAGCGCTTCATTCGACCACTCCGTGAACGGCGACCGCCAATCGCATCAGCTGCGAGCTCAGTCGGAGGCCCGCGCGTTCCGCCGCGGCGGCGCCGATCTCGAACCTCACCCGCCGATCGATCATGAGCAGGCGAATGATCCCGCCCCGCTCGATGAACGTGGGTGAATCGCCGACCGTGAGCACCGGCTGACCGCTGGCGCGCGTGAGATGCGCACTCGCGGTGGCGCCGTCGCCGCTGATGTAGAGAACGCCGCAGCCTTCCGGCGACTCTCGAGCACCGACCTGGCGCACCACGAGCTGACGTCCGTTCAGTGTTTCACCTGCCACCAGCTCGTCGAGCATCGTTCCGAACGGGTTGGGGCGCGTGATGCAGATGTCGAGCGTCGGCCGGCTGGCGATCGCCTGCTCGGGCCATTCGACGAACTGGGGAAACCGGAAGACGAAGGCCGCTTTCAACCGTGACTCATCGACGGCGGGGTCGTCCTGCGCCCGCGAGGGCGAGACGCCGACGACGGCGGCGACGAACGCAGCGAGGCAGTAACGCAGCACCATGCGATTGCTGCGCAGATTCGGGGCAGCGGGCTATCGTAGCGCGTTCGCGCTGCGATCCGATCGCGCCCGACCGACATCAAGGCCCAACCACTCCTGCGGCAGAGCTTCGACCGGCATGGGCGGCCCTCACAGCGCATCCCCGTGGGTACGGTCCATGCACTTTCACGGCGTTCGATTTCGCAACCGTATGGAACCGGTACGGTTCGGGCGGGGAAGTGTGCATGCGCGTTTTGAATATGGACAGTGAAACAGCCAACGTGGCGTCGCTGGAGCTCGATGATCGGTTCATCCGCCTCTCGCAGGGAAGCCATGTGTGTGCCGTCTATACGAGTCCGGCGGAGCAGGCGGCCGCAACCGTCCGGTATATCCGGTCGGGCATCGCAGCCGGCGAGCGGGCCATGTACATCGCGGACGATTGCAGCGGTGCCGAGATTCGCGAACGGCTCGGGCTCGAGGGCATTGACGTCGGCGCCGCGGAGGCGTCCGGCAGGCTGTTGCTGCCGACAACGCGCGACCGCTGCCTGCGTGACGGCCAGTTCGTGCCGTCGGCAATGGTCGAGTTTCTCAGAGACGCACAGCGCGACGCACTCGCGTCAGGCTGTGCTGGTCTTCGCGTGACGGGTGAGATGACCTGGACGCTCGGCGCCGACGTCGACTCCGAGCGCCTGATGGACTACGAAGACGGGCTGAATCGATGGTTTCCAGGAAGCCGGTCCCAGGCGATCTGTCAGTACAATCGCTCGCGCTTCAAGCCGGCGGTCGTACGCGATGTGTTGCGCACGCATCCCATCGCGGTCATCGCCGAGCAGGTGTGTCCGAATCCTTTCTATGAGCCGCCGCATCTCGTGGATGCGGCCGACTCGCATGCCGCGCGCGCCGAATGGATGATCTCGCAGCTCGTGCAGCTGCGGGAACACGAACTGAAACTGAAGGAAGCGATTACCGCGAGGGACGAGTTCCTGTCCGTGGCGGCGCACGAACTGCGGACGCCGCTCCACGCGCTCAATCTCGCCGTTCGGAGCCTCCCGTCCTCCGGCGAGCGCCACATGGAGACCGACCGGGTCGTCAGGCAGGTGCAGCGCCTGAATCGTCTGATCGACGTGGCGTTCGACGTCTCACGGCTGCGCGAGCGTCAGCACACGCTCGTGCCTGAGCCGTGCGATCTGCGCGAGCTGGTCGAGCAGGTGGTCGGACGCTTCGATCTCGAGGCGGCACATGCCGGTTCGCCCGTCTGCATCGACGTTCCGCAGATCGTCGGCGTGTGGGATCACTATGCGCTCGATCACATCCTGTCGTACCTGCTGAGCAACGCGTTGAAGTATGGACCCGGGCAGCCGATCGACGTCGGGGCCCGCCGGCAGAACGGTCACGTCGTCCTGCACGTCCGCGATCGCGGCATCGGCATCCCGCGAGAGGATCGTCACCGGATCTTCGAGCGGTTCGAGCGCGCGGCCACGTTCACGGGCACGCCGGCAGGCTTCGGCCTCGGACTCTGGGTCGTCCGGGAGACCGCGACAGCGATGGGCGGCGACGTGCAGCTCGTCGACGTCGAGGGCCCCGGGTCGGCTTTCGAGGTCACACTCCCCATCGCCCCCGCAGATCAGACGCGTCACTGACGCGCCCTGGGCGACTGCTCCGCTCAGTCGAGTCGCCATCGGTTCGCCGATCCAGCCCATCTGTGTGTCCGTGCGCCCCAGCGGCATTGGAAATGCACCGATGTCGATGGAGGCAGCCAAGCCGATGCGGAGTACTGCGAGCTACAAGGGCCATCCCATCCACCCGATGCTGATCCCGTTTCCAACGGCGTTCATCATCGGAGCGTTTCTCTTCGACGCTGCCGCGATGTGGCTCGACAGACAAACGTTCTGGACGACCGGAGGATACCTCGCTATTGCCGGAGTTGCCGCGGGACTGCTCGCCGCCGTCCCTGGAGTCATCGACTACCTGTATACCGTCCCACCGCGCAGCAGCGGCAAGGCCAGGGCAACTCGTCATGCGCTGCTGAACATCTCCGCGATTGCCGTTGTCGCGGCCGCGTGGTGGACGAGGCCGACTGAGCCCGCGGTCGTCACGCTGGTCCTCGAACTGGCGGGTGTGATGCTGGTGAGCGCTGGTGGGTGGCTCGGTGGCGTGCTCGTCGCGCGGAATCAGATCGGCGTCGATCACCGGTATGCCAACGCCGGCAGGTGGAAGGAATCGGACGCGGTCCTTCGCAAGGACGTCGCGACCGCCGTCGCGCAGATCGGCGACCTCGAAGCGAATCAGATGATGCTCATCCGCGCAAGAAACGAGCGCATCGTCCTGGCGTGCGACGGGGAACACTACGTTGCGTTCGAGGATCGGTGTTCGCATCGCGGAGGCTCGCTCGCAGGGGGCGTGATGGCGTGTGGGACGGTGCATTGTCCGTGGCACGGCTCTCAGTTCGACGTGCATTCGGGGATGCCTCTGGCGGGTCCCGCCACCAGGCGCGTCGAGACCTTCAAGGTGGAGATCGAGGGAACGGACGTCCGTGTGACCTACGCGGGATGACCATGCATGCAACTCTGACCTCGAAGCGCCACCCTCCGAAAGATACGCCTCCCAAGCCGGTCCCTCCGCGTCCGGAGCGCGCCCCCGGCGACGATGCGCCTGAGACGCCACCGACCGAGGCGCCGCCTGTGCCCGTAGAAGAGCCTCCGGGCAAGCCGGAGAAGGACGGACCGTACGTGGTGCAGCACACGCAGCGCTAGGGTGCTCGGTGCGGATGCCGATCACGCACCCGCCTGACTTTCGAGCGGTCTCGCTTGCCTTCGCGACGGCGTTGTCCTTGGCCGCTTGCGGCGGCGTGCAGTCCTCCCTCACGCCTGCCGGAGAGGATGCCGCCCGCATCGCGGACCTGTTCTGGTGGATGACAACGGTCGCGGCGATGGTCTGGATCGCGACGATCGCGCTCGCGTTCTACTGTCTCCGGCTCCAGGGCACGATCTCCGCGCGCCAGAGCGGGATGCTCATCATCGGCGGCGGCATGATCATCCCGACCATCATCCTGACGGTCCTGCTGTTCTACGGGCTCGCATCGCTGCCTCGTGCCGTGGCGCGCGCACCGGAGGGCAGCCTCCACGTACACGTGACGGGCGAGCAGTGGTGGTGGCGCGTCCGCTACGACGCCCCTGACGGCACCGCTGTGCACCTGGCCAATGAGATCCGCCTGCCGGTTGGCGAGCCGGTCCAGTTGAGCCTCGAAAGCGACAACGTGATCCATTCGTTCTGGGTGCCGTCGCTTGCCGGAAAGATGGACATGATTCCGGGACGGACGACGTATCTGACCCTGCGTCCGACGACGACCGGTGTCTTCCGCGGAAGCTGCGCTGAGTACTGCGGCACGGCCCACGCACTCATGGCGCTGTACGTGGAGGTCGTGCCTCGCGACGAATTCGACCGGTGGCTGAGCAGCCAGCGCACCGATGCCGCAGCGCCGGCGCAGGAAGAGTCTGCCGGCGTCAGCGGACGGAGACTCTTCGAGTCGTCTGGATGCGGGGCCTGCCACACGATCAGAGGCACTGACGCGAACGGCACGATTGGTCCGGACCTGACACATGTCGCGAGCCGGCACAGTCTCGGCGCAGGCGTCCTTCCCAACGGTCTTCAAGCGTTGACGCGATGGATCGCGGGGACCGAGGAGATCAAGCCCGGTGTGCACATGCCCGGATTCGGCATGCTCCCTGACTCCGACGTTCGTGCGATCGCGGCGTACCTGAGCGGGCTCGAGTGATGACGGAGAGCGCTGCGCTGCGCGTGGACCTCGAGCCGCTCGCTGAAGCGCCGTCCGAGATCATCCGGCGCGCTCAGGAGCGGCGTCTCCAGTCCGTCTGGGAGCCGCCTTCTGGCTGGAAGTACTGGTCGGCGGTGAACAACGAGCGGGTGGGTGTCTGGTACACCGCCGCGACCTTGCTGTTCCTGCTGTTCGGCGGCGTCCTGGCGCTGCTGATGCGGATTCAACTCGCCGTGTCCGGCAACGACTTTCTCTCCGCGGAACGCTACAACCAGATCTTCACGGTCCATGGGTCCGTGATGATGTTTCTCTTCGCGATCCCGATCTTCGAGGCGATCGCCGTGATGTTCCTGCCGCAGGTGCTGGCCGCGCGTGACCTGCCGTTTCCCAGGCTGTCCGCCTTCGGCTTCTGGGCGTTCCTGATTGGCGGGCTGTTTCTCTGCGGGTCGCTGTTCTTCGACGCGGCGCCGGCGGGCGGATGGTTCATGTACCCGCCGTTGACGTCGAGCTATCAGCCGGGCATCGGTCCCGACATCTGGCTCCTGGGGTTCTCGTTCATCGAGGTCGCCGCGATCGCAGCAGCGGTCGAGATGATTGTCGGCACGCTCAAGTGCCGCCCTCCTGGCATGCGGCTGAACCTCATGCCGCTCTACGCCTGGTACGTGATGGTCGCGGCCGCCATGATTCTGTTCGCGTTCCCTCCGCTGATTGCCGGCAGCCTTCTGCTCGAAGTGGAGCGCGCGTTCTCATGGCCGTTCTTCGACGTGAGCCGCGGCGGCGATCCCCTGCTCTGGCAGCACCTCTTCTGGCTCTTCGGTCATCCCGAGGTCTACATCGTCTTCCTGCCCTCGGTCGCGCTCATCGCGATGATCGTCCCCACGTTCGCGCGGACTCGCATCGTTGGATACACCTGGGTCGTGCTTGCGGCCATCGGCACCGGCTTTCTGAGCTTCGGCCTCTGGGTGCATCACATGTTCACGACGGGCCTGCCGGCGATCTCGCTCGGCTTCTTCTCGGCGGCCTCCGAGGCGGTGGCCATTCCCACGGGCGTCCAGGTGTTCTGCTTTCTGGCAACGATAGCCGCGGGCAGGACGATTCCCTCCACGCCGATGCTCTACGCCTTCGGCAGTCTCGTCATCTTCGTCATCGGCGGACTCACGGGCGTGATGGTCGCGATCGTCCCCTTCGACTTCCAGGCGCACGATACCTTCTTCGTCGTCGCGCACTTCCACTACGTGCTGATCGGCGGTGCGCTGTTTCCGATACTCGCGGGCGCCTACTACTACTTTCCGCTGATCACGGGCAAGACACTCTCCGATCGGCTCGGCCGCATCGCCTTCTGGCTGGCATTTGTCGGCTTCAACGTCGCCTTCCTGCCCATGCACCTGACCGGCCTGCGCGGTATGCCGCGGAGAGTGTTCACTTATCCGGCCGAGCTCGGCCTCGACACGCTCAACCTGATGTCCACGATCGGCGCGTTCGTTCTCGCCAGCGGCCTGGCCGTCGTCGCGTGGGACATCGTGCGCCCGAAGGGCCGCCAGCCGTACTCGCGGAGGAATCCCTGGAACGCGGGCACCCTCGAGTGGCTCCAGGAGATGCCGGGCAGGCCCTGGGGAATCAGGTCGATCCCCGAGATCGACTCGCGATATCCGCTCTGGGACCAGGCGGAGATCGAGCGTCACGTGGATCAGGGCCGGTTCTTCCTTCCGGATGCCGAGGAGGGATTGCGGGAGACGATCGTCACGTCAGTCGTGGACGCCACGCCGCAGCAGTGCCTTCGTCTTCCTGGATCGTCGTACCTGCCGCTGGCTGCCGCGGTCGCCACGGGCGGCTTCTTCGTTCTCGGCACATTTCACTTCTGGGCGCTCGCCTGCGTCAGCCTGGCGGTCGGCACGGCGATCATCATGGTCTGGCTGTGGACGGGCACGGCTGCGATCCCGGAGAAGCCTTTGAAGGATGTCGGGCTCGGCGCGACGCTTCCCCTGTATGTTTCGGGCGAGGCATCGGTGGGTTGGTGGGCGATGTTCATCACCATGCTGGCCGACGTGACTGCTTTCGCCAGCCTGATCTTCGGCTATTTCTTCTTCTGGACGATCAATCCCGAGTTCGCCGCGCACGCGGCGTCCGGTCCGGGTCTGACCTGGCCGGTCATCGCGGCCGCGCTGCTCGGCGGTTCGTGGCTGCTTACGGTCACGGCGCGCCGGATGAACGCGGCCAATCGAGCGGCCATCTTCTTCATGGCGATCGTGTCTGCTTCTGCGCTCGCGGTTGCCGGCGCCGTCGCGTTGGTGGCCGGCCCGCTCACGACGGGTCTCGATCCCACGCGCCACGCATACGACGCGACGGTCTGGACGCTCATCGTCTGGATAGCCGTGCATGCCTGTCTCGGGGTGTTGATGCACGCCTACTGTGCCGCTCGCCGCATTACGGGCCGCATGACCGCGGCGCACGACATCGACATCGTGAACACGACGCTTTACTGGCACTTCTGCCAGCTCATGACCGCGATTGCCATCCTGGTCGTCGCCGGATTCCCGCTGGTGAGCTAGGAGATGTCACGCGCTGCCGGAGAGCCTCAGAGTTTACTTGCGCTGACGGCATCGCCGGTCGCGTGGGCCGTGCACTTCCTCCTGTCCTATGTCACGGCCGCCATCTGGTGCGCGAAGGTGGGCGGTTCGCTCGGCCCTGTGAGAATCGCCGTCGCCGCGTACACGACAATCGCGCTTGCAATCATCGCGATCGTCGCCTGGCAGGCGTGGCGGGCGCACACATACGGCGGTGAGACCGCGCCGCACGACGCGGACACTCCGGAGGATCGCCACCGCTTCATGGGACTCGCGACGTTGCTGCTCTCGGGTCTGAGTGGCGTCGCGGTGTGCTATGCGGCGCTCGTGATCGTCTTCGTCGGGACATGCCAGTGATCCGCCCGGTTCCGTTCTCTCTGGGACTGCTGGCGCTGGTGCTCGTCTGGATGGGCCCGCTGCCCCCGCTGGCCGCCCTGTACTTCAGCGCACATATGACGATGCACATGGGTGTGGTTGCGGTTGCCGCGCCGCTGCTTGCGCTTGGCCTGCGAGAGTGGCCGGCCGCGCAATCGCGAGTGATACCCGCGGCTGTTCCGGCCTCCTGTCTCGAGCTCGTCGTCGTGTGGGTCTGGCACTCGCCGGCGCTGCACCACGCGGCGCGACAGAGTGCGTGGGCGCTCTGGGCAGAGCAGACGCTCTTTCTGGCCTCTGCGCTGCTCGTGTGGGTCGTGGCGTTTGCCACGAGTCCTCGTCACAGCAGCGGCGCCGGCGTCGTCGCGCTTCTGCTGACGTCGATGCACATGACACTGCTCGGCGCTCTGTTCGCGTTGTCGTCGCGCGTGCTTTATCCTCACGTCATGCAGGGACCGTGGGGCATGACGCCGCTCGAGGATCAGCACCTCGGTGGCACGATCATGCTGGTTGCAGGCGGCCTGTCCTATATGGCTGGCGGACTGGGTCTGTCCGCACGCTTGCTGGCCAGTCAGCATGCACTCCGCAGCCCGACCCGAAGCCTGTAGCCCGAAGCCTGTAGCCTGTAGCCTGTAGCCTGAAGCCTGAAGCCTGAAGCCCGAAGCCTGAA
>JBFWPD010000054.1:0-13764 GCA_050250175.1 Vicinamibacterales bacterium | reverse complement strand
GAAGGAAGTTGTTCCCGCTGTTCTTCGTGAGCTCCTGCAGCGTGCCTTCGTACAGATGCGAGATGACGATGCTTGGAAGGCCGCGGCGATACGAGGCGTACGCAATCGAGCGGGCGTCCGGAGACCAGACGGATGTGATATTCAACGAACGCTGCGTCGTGACGCGCCGCTGGTTCTCCCCGTCGTAGTCGGAAATGTAGATCTCCTTGACGCCGCGATTCTCGACAGTGTCCGACATCCGCTCGCCGTCGCGATCCGAGTTGAACGTCAGCTTGGTCCGCGCGACACCAGTCAGCGCGCGCTGTTCCCGATGGATCTCGTCCGAGATGGTGTGGGCGTAGAGCCGTCGATTCGAGACCGAGCCGTCGTATTGCCGGGCGAATCCGCTTTGTCCCGTGGAGATGTCGAACATCCGCACTTCGACGCGGATGCCGCTCTCCGTTCGCTGGACGGTCCCGATGATCACGCCGTCGGCGCCGAGCTCGCGCCACCGATCGAGCGGGACGTCCGTGAAGGACGTGGCTGCCGGGATCGACGCGTACGTGTCCCGCGGAATCATGTCGAACTCGCGCTCGAACGCGAGATCGTCCCAGAGCACCTGTCCGATGGTCTTCGCCGCTTCCTGTGTTTCAGCGTCGAGCGAGTAGGGGATGAAGTCTGGAACGGCGATGCGGGGCGGCGTGCCCAGGCCGCCGCCACGTATCGTGGTCGCGATATCGCTTGGCTGCGATGGCGGCTCCGGCGTCTGGGATGCCGGCGGTTGTGCGTTCACGGCCACAACGAGAGCCGCGGGTAGCCCCAACGCCAATATCCTGACGAGAGGGCGTGGCAGTCGCCGGGTGGGTGACTTGATCATCGTGTGTATTCGAAGTTGAGGTGAACTGTCAGTGAGGGATTGTCGAAAGCTGCCGGCAGCGCCGGCAACTGCGCCGTGTTGACGAGCGCCCGCTGTGCGTTCATGTCGAGTGCGAGATATCCGCTCGACTGCTCGACCTTGATGTCGCGAATGCGTCCGCTGCGCTCGATGGTGAACATCACCATGACCTGCCCAGGCACTTCGGCGCGCTGGTTCCAGTTGCCGCGAATCCGCTCGAGCATGAACTGGATGTACTCCGGGCAGCAGAAGTTGGCGACGTCGAGCCGGGAACCTGCGCCACCACCGCCGCCCGAAGACAGGCCAAAGCCCTGTCCACGCTCAGGGCCAGTCGCGAGGCCCTGGCCGGACTCTACCTGCGCCCCGCGCGTAGGCGTTGTTCCCCGCGCCTCGGGCGGCGCTTCAGTCACCCTCGGCGGGGGAGTCGTGGTTCTCGGCGGCGGCGCATTCTCGCGCGGAATCACCATCTCCGGCGTCCTTGCCGCCGGCGGACGGACCGGCTCCGGTCTCGCGGGTGCTTCTACCGGTGCGGGCGCCTGAATCGGACGTGCCGCGATGGGAGTCATTCCGGTGTTCGCGGGCCCCGGGGCTCCGCCAAGGCTGATCGTCATCACGGAACGCGCCTCGGGCTCGTTCCTCGCGCTGAACCACCCGGCCGGCGCGACGACGAGTACGATCACCATCCCGACATGGAGGAGCGCCGACACGATCGCCATCCGCTGAAGCCCGTCGGGCTCCGTCACGCGATCACGAAGGACGTCGGTTACCTCCATAGCTGCGCGCTCAGTCCGACGTTATCGAGCCGGCCGTGGGGGCAGACCGGTCTCGAGACCCACACGATCCACGCCCGCGCCCTTGAGCATGTCCATGATCCCGAGCACCTCTTGATAGGTCAGTGTTCCGTCCCCTCGGAGATACACTTCCCGCGTCGAAGCCGTTTCCATGCGCTGCCTGACACGCTCCTGCAACACATCTGCCGGAAGGGCTTCCTCTCCAAGATAGACGATGCGATCCTTCGCGTAGCTCGACGGTACGCTGATGATCACGCGTTCTCCCTCGATTCGCGCCGAGCGCGAGGCGACAGGGAGGTTGACTTCGACGCCGCGCTGAATCATCGGCGCCGCCACCATGAAGATGATGAGCAGGACGAGCATCACATCGACCAGCGGGACGACGTTGATCTCGGCGAGACTGCTCGTCACGCGATGTCCGCGGCCACTGCGCCCGTGGCCGCCATTCGAGGTCGGCTGCACCTTCGGCATGGCAGCTCTACGTGAAGTTCCGTTCCGCGATGTTCAGGAACTCCAGCGCGAAGTCGTCCATCTCGGATGCGAACAGTTTCACTTTGAGGGTGAGCAGATTGTAGAAGTAGACCGCAGGGATCGCGGCGAAGAGACCCGCGGCGGTCGCAATCAGTGCCTCGGCGATTGGCGCGCCGACTGCGGCCAGGTCGGTCGATCCGGTGGCGCCGATCTCCTGGAACGCGATGAGAATCCCCCAGACGGTGCCGAACAGGCCGATGAACGGTGCGACGCTCGCAGTCGTGGCCAGGAACGGAATACGCCGCTCCAGCTTGTTCACTTCGACGACCGAGGCCCGCAGCAGCGCCCTGTCCACCGCCGGCAGGCTCTTCAGCGTGGGACGGTTCGTCCCGCCCGGTGTCGGCATGGTGCCGCCGACTGCTTCGAGTGCCGGCTGGCCCTGGCGGAGTTGCGCCGTCAGCTCCGCATATCCGGATTGAAACAGCCCGACAAGCGGGCTCTCCTTGAGCGACTTGCACACAGCTTGCACTTCCGAGAACTTGTTGCTGCGCCGGAAGACATCGAGAAACGCCGCCGACTGCCGCTGCAGACGCTGAAAGGTCCAGGTCTTGTAGAGGATGATCGCCCACGAGCTCACGGACATGAGCGCGAGAAGGCCGAGCACGACCTGGCTGACGATGGTGGACTGCGCGATGAGTTCGACGACGCTCAGGCTGGAGCCGGTCGGGGCGGCTTCGCCCATCTCCTGCAGGAGCAGGGCAAAGTACGAGCTTCCAAGCGTGCGCAAACGATCCTCCGAAACATGGGGCTGTGCGCCGCTGGGACAGCGCGTCGCGCAGGAATGTATCACGGTGTGCAAATTGCTGTCAAACCTATGCTAGCATTGAAGTTCTGCTCGGTCATCCTCGCTGTGCAAACTCCCCATGCTCCGATTCCTTCGCATCGCACGGCTGGCGGTCATCGACACGGCTGAGGTCGAGTTCCGTCCCGGCCTGAACGTCCTCACAGGCGAAACCGGGGCGGGGAAGTCGATTCTCGTCGGTGCGGTCTCCCTCCTGCTGGGCGGCCGGGCATCGGGCGACCTGGTCCGCACCGGAGAAGAGGTGGCGACTATTGAGGCCATCTTCGAGAACCCTGCCGGCGAGGAGCTGATCATTCGACGTGAGATCACCGCGCAGGGACGGAGTCGGGCATTTGTCAACGGAGCGCTGGTCACGGCTGGTGCGCTCAAGGATCTGGCTTCCGGACTCGTGGAGCTCCACGGCCAGCACGAACACCAGATCCTGCTGGATCCGGCCACGCACATGCAGGTGCTCGACGGATTCGGCGGGCTCGAGTCCGTCGCCGGCGTGGTGCGCGAGCGATTCGAGGTGTACCGCCAGGCGCGCGAGGCGCTCGAGAGAGCCCGTCAGGCTGCGCGTGAGCGCGACGTGCGCCTCGACATCGTCAGGTTCCAGTTGGGCGAACTGGATCGCGCTCAGGTCGTGCCGGGTGAGGACGCCGCGCTGCTCACGACGCGTCAGGTGCTGTCGAGCGCGGAGCGTCTCGAGCGGCTGTGCGCGGAAAGCTATGGCGCGCTGTACGAGCGCGACGGCTCGATCGTCGCCGAGTTGGGCGGCGTGTGGCGGCGGGTTGGAGAGTTGGCCGCGATCGATCCGCAATTCCAGCCGTATCTCGACGCGCGCGATGGCATCAAGTCGCAACTCGACGACCTGGCGATGTTTCTCAGCCGGTACGCGGATCGCATCGAATCCTCTCCTGAACGACTCCAGCAGACGGAGGAGCGTCTTGCGCTCCTCGAGCGCCTGAAGCGCAAGTATGGTCCGACGCTGGCCGACGTCATCGCCCGGCGCGACGCGCTGGCGCAGGAGTTGGACGACCTGGATCGCGCCGAGGAGAGAGTGAGCGCGCTCGACGCCGAGGTGAGTGACGCCCGGGCCCGGTATCTTGACGCGGCTTCCCGGCTGTCCGAGGAGCGTCAGGCCGCCGGGCGGAAGTTCTCGAAAGCACTCGAGCGGGAACTTGCCGACCTCGCAATGGAGCAGACTCGTTTCGAGGTTCGCTTCGCCGCATCGCCATTGCCCGAGGATCGATGGAGTGCGGGCGGAATCGACGAGCTCGAGTTCTTTGTTTCACCGAATCCCGGCGAGGAGCTGCGGCCGCTGGCGCGCATCGTTTCAGGCGGCGAGTTGTCGCGCATCATGCTCGCGATCAAGACGCTCGCGGTGGTCGCCGGCCGCCGCGAGGGCGTTACGGCGATGGCCTCGGGAGTAATCTTCGACGAGGTCGACGCTGGCATCGGGGGCCGGGTGGCCGATGTGGTCGGGCGAAAGCTCGCCAGTCTGGGCGAGCGGTTCCAGGTGCTGTGGATTACCCATCTGCCGCAGATCGCCGCATACGCCTCGACGCATTTTCACATCGCCAAGATGGTGGAGAAGGGCCGTACCCGGACTACAGTGGTTCGACTGGAGTCAGAAGGACGTGTCGATGAGATCGGCAGGATGCTGGCCGGCGGCACGCTCAGCGACCAGATTCGGGCATCAGCCCGCGAACTGTTGAGCAGGGGAGCACAGGGCCCAGCGAAAGGCGAATCAAAGCCGAAAGGCGAAAGCGAAAGGGCGAAGGCGAAGGACCGAAAGCGACACGAGACGCGGCCTTCGTAACCAATGGAAAAGCGAGCAGACGCAGCGGGCCCGCCAAGGAAGTACCTGATCGAGACGTTCGGGTGCCAGATGAACGAGCACGACTCCGAGCGCATGGCGGGTCTGCTCGAGCGGGCGGGTTATGAGCGCGCGTCCGACGCCGCCGATGCGGACGTCGTCGTCATCAACACGTGCAGCGTCCGCGAGCGTGCGGAGGAAAAGCTCTACACGCGGCTTGGCGAACTGCGCGTGCTGGGCATCGAACGCGGTGGCCATCGTCCGATAGTTGCGGTCGCGGGCTGTGTTGCGCAGCAGGAAGGAAGCGCGCTCCTGAAACGCTCGGCGGGGACCGCCGACCTGGTCGTCGGCACGCAGGCCATCCGGCAGCTCCCGGAAATGGTGGAGGCCGCGGCAAGCGGCCGCACCAGCCGGAGTTTCGTTCCGCTCCTGGACGTCCAGGCGTACGACGATGTGACGTTTCCTGTGGGAGTCGCTCGTCGAGGCGATCCCGTCCGGGCATACGTCACCATCAACGAGGGCTGCAACGAGTTCTGCAGCTTCTGTGTCGTGCCCTACACGCGGGGACACGAGCGCATGCGCGCTCGGGCGGACATCCTCGCCGACGTTCGCGACGCCGCGCTCGGCGGCCGCCGCGAGGTCCAGCTGCTCGGTCAGATCGTCAATCACTACGAAGCGCCCGACGTGCCAGGTTGTGACTTCACGGGTCTGCTCGAGGCGGTGCACGAGGTCGAGGGGATCGACCGCATCCGGTTCGCGAGTCCACACCCGCGCCACTTCGATCAGCGATTCCTCGACACGATGGCACGGCTCCCGAAGGTCGCCCGCCACCTCCATCTGCCGGTGCAGTCGGGTTCGACGCGCGTCCTCGAGTCGATGCGGCGGCGCTACACCCGCGAGAGCTATCTGGACCTCGTCGATCGCATTCGGTGCACGCTGCCCGATGTCGCACTCTCGACCGACATGATCGTGGGGTTTCCAGGAGAGACGGCAGAGGACTTCGAGCAGACGCTGACCTTGACGACGGCGGTGGGTTACCACAGCATGTTTTCGTTCAAGTACTCGCCGCGTCCGAATACGCTGGCGGAGAAGCGGCTGCCCGACGACGTGCCGGAAGAGGAGAAGACGCGGCGCATCGTGGCGCTTCAGGCGCTCCAGCGCGGCATTCAGGAAGCGCTCAATCAACGGCTCCTGGGCACGCATGCCGACGTTCTCGTCGACGGCCCGAGCCGCCGGCGTGAAGGAGAGCTCTCGGGACGGACGACCCAGAACGTGGTCGTGAACGTGCCTGGACCCGTCGAATGGATTGGGCAGACCGTCCGGGTCCGGATCGAACGGGCAGGACCGCACAGCGTCTGGGGTCGCGCCGATAGGTAGGGCGACGGCAGCGGACGATACGCAGGGCAGGAGGAGAGGATCCCATGGAGATCGAAATGACCATCAAGGGATTGATGGTCGATCCGGTAACGAACACTCCGATCGTGATCCTCAGGGACAAGGAAGGACAGCGCGTCCTGCCCATCTGGGTCGGCATCTTCGAAGCGAACGCCATCGCGTTGCAGATCGAGAACGTCTCGATGCCGCGGCCGATGACGCACGATCTGCTTCGCAACGTGATCCACGATCTCAAGGCATCGGTGGAGAAGATCGTCGTGAGCGACCTGCAGGAGAGCACCTTCTACGCGCTGATCTATCTGACGCTGCCGGACGGGACGGTCGCCATCGACGCGCGCCCGAGTGATGCGATCGCGCTGGCACTCCGAACGCGCGCGCCGATCTTCGTCGAGGAGCGGGTCATCGACAGCGCGAAGCCGATGGACTCCACGGATACCGCGGACTCTGAACGCCTGCACAAGTGGCTCGAGAGCCTCGATCCTGACGACCTCGGCAAGTACAAGATGTGACGCGACGCGAAGAATCGCGTCCGCGTGTGCGGATCTGACAAATTCGTACTTTCAGTCGCCACCAGATCGGCGTAGAATCCCGTCACCCCCCTGATGATCGTCGCCATCGCGAACCAGAAGGGCGGCGTGGGCAAGACCACGACGGCCATCAATCTCGCTGCAGCCCTGGCCCTCCGGGATCGCCGCACGTTGCTCATCGATCTTGATCCGCAAGCCAACAGCTCGATGTCGTTTCTCGACATGCCGCAGGTCTCGAGAAGCGTCTACGATGCGATAGCGGAACCGAACGTTGCGCTGAGCGACGTGATCGTTCCTTCATCGCTCCCGAACCTGTCGGTGGCCCCGTCGCGGATCGCGCTCGCCAAGCTCGAAGCAAAGCTGGTGGGGGAGATGGACGCCCACTTCAGGCTGAAGGACAAGCTCGAGCCGCTGCTCCAGGAATACTCCCACGTCGTCATCGACTGTCCGCCGACGCTTGGCCTGTTGACGGTCAATGCCCTGGTCGCGGCGACGCATCTCCTGATACCGATTCAGTCGTCGTATTTCGCGCTCGAAGGCACTGACGATTTGCTCGAGACGATCGAGAAGGTAAGAGCGCGTCCCAACCCTGCGCTGCGGATTCTGGGCGTCGTGATCACGATGCACGACAAGCGGACGGCGCTCGCGCGCGACATCCGGGAGCAGATCCAGAAGGTATTCGGCGGAAAGGTCTTCCGGACCGTCATCACCAAGAGCGTACGGCTGGAGGAGAGCCCGGCGTACAAGGAGTCGATTTTCACGTTCGCGCCCGAGTCGACCGGCGCGACGGAGTATTACCGGCTGTGCGAGGAGGTTATTGACCGTGCCTAGACGGGGACTTCCGACGACCGTCTCCATGCGCCACGACGAGCACTACGTTGAGGCGCTTGCCGCCTCCGCAGGCACGCCGGTTGGCCGGATGGTCTCGATCGACCAGATCGATCCGAATCCGAACCAGCCGCGGCAGGTCATGGGCGATCTCTCAGAGCTCATCGCCTCGATTACCGAGAAGGGCGTGATTGAGCCCCTCATCGTCCGGCAGCGCGGGGATCGCTTCCAGATCATCGCCGGAGAGCGCCGCTATCAGGCGGCGGTCCAGGCCGGGCTTCGCGAGCTGCCGGCCGTGCTTCGCGACGTCGACGACACCGAGGTCATCGAGCTGGCGCTGATTGAGAATCTCCAGCGCAAGGATCTGACTCCGTTCGAGGAAGCGGAAGCTCTGGACAGTCTCGCGGAACGCTGCAGCTATACGCACGAAGACCTCGCGCGTCGCCTGGGGAAGTCGAGGACCTCGATTACCGAGTCGCTGGCCCTCATCAGCATGCCCGAGGAGATTCGGAATCTTTGTCGGCTGGCCGACATTTCCTCTAAGTCGTTGCTTCTGCAGGTTGTTAGGCAGGAAACGCCGGAGAAAATGACGGCGCTGGTCGAGAAGATCGCCAGTCAGGGCGGAGCCACCCGTCAGCAACTCCGCGAAGCGACCGCCAAACCCAAGGCAGGACGGCCCAAGAACTACGTGTTCGCCTATCGGCCGCCTACGAAGGCCTTCAACCTAAAACTCAGCTTTACGAAGAGCCGGGTCAATCGCGACGAAGTGATCGCGGCTCTTGAAGCCATCCTGAAAGAGCTCCGAGAGAGCTGAGCCGGTCCGTTTCGAGGCAGCCAGGGCTGTCTCGTCCGGCGGGCTTCCTGGCAGGGCCAGCGAGGCCCACCACGCCACCACGGTGCGTGTCACAGGTCTCTCGCAAAGATTCCGGCCCAGGCTCCGTGCCTCCTGTTTTCCCCTAGAAGTCCAACTCACCAGAAAACACGAAACACGAAGACACGAAGCTGTTCCTTGAGGTTCTTCGTGCCTTCGTGCCTTGGTGTCTTCGTGCCTTCGTGGCCCCAGCTTGTTGGCGGGAATGCAGCGAGAGTGGGCCGTCGCCCTAAAAGCGCCTGCCGCAGGGCCGTAGGTTAACATAACAAGCATTATCAGACACTGCGGTTTTGGCCAATGTTTCCGGCCTGTGGATGAATTGTGGATGGTTTTCCGGGGCCGCTCCGCCAGGCGCCTAGACGCGCCAGTGCACGGCGTCGAATCTGGCGTCCGGGACAGCCAGCGTGAACGGCCGGTGCGGCGGATGCCGTTCGACTTCGCCCGCGCCGTCTTCGACGCTGACGAAGAACCGCAGCTCGCCCGGCTGACGGCCGTCAGCATCCGTGAGCGCTCGCAGGGAAACGGCAAGTTCCAGGACGGCGTTTACGGACCCTGAGAGTCCGGGAACAGCTGGAGGGTCGGAATCGACCAGGAGCTGGCCGCCCTCCCGCCGGACGGTCACCGCCAGGCCATCCGGCTCCAGAAAGCGGAGGACACAGCGCCGTCCCCCCTCCAGAACCTCGGCGAACGGCCGCCTCGCGTCGAGCCGGAGAAAGAGGTGCGAGTCGTCGAATCCAAAGAAGATCGCGTCGAGCACCAGGACGCCAGGTTCCGCCTGGTGCATGGCGCCCGCCACCTCCCGGACGTCGTACCGTCCGGCCCCCAGCCATTCGAAATAGCTGGTCACCTCTCCATCGATCGTCGGCCGGATGAGCGCACTGGGCTCGACGACAGGCGCACCCGGGACCCCCGTCGAAATGTTGGACGTCAGGAGCTCGTCCGGCGGGGTTCGCTCGAGAAGCCGGTACGCGTTCCTGAGATGGCGCTGGAACAGATCGTCGAACTCCAGATCGTGCTCCGACGAGTGATCGTCCCCGTACCACCAGAACCAGTCGCTGCCTTCCGCGATGAGGACTTCCTCTCGTGCCTTGGTGACTGCGTCGGCCGGAACGTTCGCGGCCTCCTCGACGGCGTCCCTCGCGTCAGCCAGCTGGCTCCAGGCCGTCCGATCGTCTGCATGGCCGATCCAGATGTAGAAGTTCCCGTCGATCCAGGATCCCGGGAAGATGTCAGGCAGAACGGTGCTCGCCGCCGCACATCCTTCCGCCATGGTCACGGTCTCGAGCTCGGCGTGGCCGGAGAGCCGCCCGTACAGCGCCCGGAGGAACGGACGACCGCCTCCGGGGAAGTGCTCCCACGCGTTCTCGCCGTCCAGGATCACGGCGATGAGGGCCTCTTCCCCGCCGCTTCGCTCACTGAAGCGACGCCCGGCGGCGACGAGCTTTCCAATGAAGTCGTCCGCGGCGCGCTCCGCACTCCATCCCGAATAGACAAACCCAATCAGGTCCGACAAGGCGTGATCGCGGAAGACGCAGGCAACCTGTGCGCCGCCAGCCGTGACGATGTAGGGCCGATAGAGCTTCTCGGGCTCCTGGAGCTGTCCGTCGCTGTCGCGAGTGAAACCAGTGCCAAGCGTCCTGGCCAGGATCAGTTCGTCTGTCGCCATCCAGGTCAGGCCGGCCTCCGCCACCAGCGGGACCATCGCTCCCGACACGGACCCTTCCGAGGGCCAGACGCCGGCGGGGCGGCCGCCGAAGAATCGCTCATGGCACGCGACCGCACGCTGGAGTTGTTCCCGGGCGTCTTCAGGGTGCGCAAAGCGCCGTCGAGGATTCGGCGCGTCCGGATGGGTGCGATGGTAGATGTCCGTGTCGCACAGGAGCGGGAGGATCGGATGGTAGAACGGGGAGGTCGACAGCTCGATCTGCCCCGCCTCGGCCAGCTCGCGATAGGTCGGAATGACGGCTTTCAGCAATGCGAGCTCGACGTGGCGCAACGTGCTCTTGTCGTCCTCGGTGTAGTCCCGGCCCTTGTCGACGAGCGCCCGGATGCGCGGGTCGCCGTCGAGGTAAAAGGGATCGATCCAGGCGAGCTTGTGCCAGACCTGCAGATCGCGCAGGTCGCCCTCGCTGAAGCGGCCGGCGATCTCCCCCGCTCTCCGTTCGTCGATCGGCCCATCGCCCCGCAGCGCTGCGAGTTCCGCGTAGCGGGGGTAGATGTCGATCATCCTTTGCCGCTGGGCGTGAAAGAAGTGACGAACCACAAAGGATCGGTCGGAGTCGGTGAGCTCGTGAGCGGGACGGAGACTGAGCTCGAGATATCGGTCCCTGGCCCGGTCCTCGGCAAAGGCTTCGATCTGCACGAGGAGGGACGGCACCAGGTTGAAGGTCGCCCGGACGTCAGGAAACTCGCGCAGCAGGGCCGCCATCCCGTAGTAGTCCTTCAGGGCATGGAGCCTGACCCAGGGCAGCATGTGCTCCCCCGTTACGAGATCTTCGTAATAGGGCTGATGCATGTGCCACAGCAGGGCCACCCGAGTCATTGGTGCTAGTCTAGCCTCAGCACATGATCCGCACGCTCGACCGGTATGTACTGCGCGAGGTCCTGGTGCCGATGGGCATTGCCCTGGCCGTCCTGACCTTCCTGCTCGAGGTGCCGGTGATCATGCGGTACGGCGAGGATCTGGTCGCGCGCGGCGCACCGTGGCCCGTGATCCTGCAGGTGCTCGCCACCCTGATTCCGCAGGCGCTGAGCGTCACGATTCCGATGTCCGTTCTCCTCGGAATTCTCGTCGGATTCGGCCGCCTCTCGGCGGATCGTGAGTTCGTCGCGATGCAAGCCTGCGGCGTCAGCCTGCTACGGCTCGCGAGGCCCGTGGCGCTCGTCGCGCTCCTCGCAACCGCCGCCACGGCTCATCAGACCATCGTCGCCCTGCCCAACGCGAACCAGACGTTCCGGGAAGTGGTCTTCGGGTTCATGGCCGAGCAGGTCGAGAACACGGTCCGGCCCCGCGTGTTCTTCGACGAGTTCACGCACCGCGTGATCTATGTGCGCGACGTGCCACCGGAAGGTGGATGGCGCGACGTCTTCTTCGCCGACGCGCAGGCCGGAACCGTCACCGTCTACTTTGCACAGGAAGGCCGCATCCTCATCGACCGCGAGAAGCGGATCGTACAGCTGCAGCTGATTGACGGGACGAGTCACAGCGCCGCCATCGCGAAGCCCGAGGAGCTCCGCAGCTCCGCGTTCGACCTGGTGTCGATCTCGCTCGATCCCAACACCGTGTTTCCCCCGCCTCCGGCCAGGGGTGCGCCGGAGATGACGTTTGCGGAGCTCAACGAGAACATTGCGGCGGAACAGGCGCAGGGCCGCTCGGCGGCCGCGTTCCTGTTCATGTATCACCAGAAGCTGTCGCTCCCGGCGACCTGCATCATCCTGGCGCTGATCGCCCTCGCGCTTGGTGCGAGCAGCCGGCGTGATGGCCGGTTGGCAAGCGTCGCCGTCGGCATCGGCGTGATCTTCGCCTACTACATCCTGCTCTGGGGATTCCGTGCGCTCGCACTCGGTGACCAGTTCAGTGCCGCGTGGGCGGCCTGGGTGCCGAACATCATTCTGGGGATCGTCGCCGTCGTGCTGATGGCGTGGCGTTCACGCAGCGCTGACCAGCCGATTCGACTGACGTTGCCCACCTTCCGGCGGCGGAAGACCACGTCCGCGCCCGGGGTCGAAGGATCCGCCGGTGCAGCTGGTTCAACCGCCGCGAACTCCCGCGTCGTTGTCGTTATTCGACTTCCCCACTTGAATCTCCCGAGGTTCCGTCTGCTCGATGGGTACGTCGCGCGGGAGTACGTGCGTGTTTTCCTGCTGGGACTCGTCGGACTGCTCGGCGTGTTCTACATCGCCACGTTCATCGACCTTGCCGACAAGCTGTTCCGGGGCGAGGCCACGACCGGGATGATGCTGCGGTACTTCTACTTTCAGACGCCGCAGTTCTTCTACTACGTGATGCCGATGGCAGTGCTCGTGGCAACGCTCGTCACCGTGGGCATCCTCACCAAGAACAGCGAGATCATCGTCATGCGCGCATGCGGGATCAGCCTGTACCGGACGATGGCGCCGCTGCTGGTGTTTGCGCTGACGGGCAGCGCAACGCTCTTCGCGGTCGGTGAACGTGTGCTGGCTCCAGCCAACCTCGAGGCCGATCGCCTGAACCGGCTGATTCAGGGATTGCCGCCGAGGGCCTCCGCGCTCAACCGGCAATGGATTGCCGGCAGCGACGGCGAGATGTACCGGTTCGACTACTTCAGCGCGGAAGACACGAGCCTCACCCGCTTGTGGGTCTACCGGCTCGACGAGGACGCCTGGGACGTTCGGGCGATGACTTACGCGGAGCGGGCCGTCCCCGTCTCCCAGCCGACAACCGAGGATGGACGCATTCCGTGGCGGGCACAGCAAGGGTGGATCCGGGAGTTCACTCCCCGCTTGCGCAGCGACGAGGCGAGTGACCACCAGCCCATCGCGTACGAACGCTTCGACGAACACATCGTCGAGCTCGATTCGCCGAGGTACTTTGCGACGGACGCGCCTACGGCCGACATGATGACGTATGGCGAGCTGCGCGATCACATCGAGCAGCTGCAGAGCAGCGGCGCGTACGCCGCACGTCACATGGTGGCGCTGCAGCGGAAGGTCGCGTTCCCGTTCGTGACGCTCATCATGACGATGCTCGCGGTGCCGTTCGCGGTCACCACTGGCCGGCGCGGCGCACTCTACGGCATAGGGATCGGCATCGTGCTTGCCATCACCTACATCATCGCGTTGAGTCTGTTCGCGGCTCTCGGGGATGGCGGGATGCTCAACCCAACGCTCGCCGCGTGGGCCCCTAATATCCTGTTCGGGGCGGCGGCGGCGTACATGGTGCTCACGGTGAGAACGTGAGCTCCTAGGGTCCTTGCAGGCCCACCCTCTCGATTTCAATCACTCCGGCTGCACCAGGCGCCGTGTTCGTCATCTCGAGCGCGAAGACGATGCTGTGGATCGACCCTGCAGGCGGGGTGGGTGTGCGTGTCTGACCGATCGGGCGCATGTCGCTGAGCGCGATCGTGATGTCCTGCCAGCGATCGTCGACATGGATGGAGCGTGCCCAGCGATCGTCCCTGGACTCGTTGACGGCCGCGCGAGCCTGGACCGAGAGTCGCGCGGGGCTCTGTGAGCGGACGCGCAACGCAATACGATCGTATGACGCTACGCCATCCGGCAGATCGGCAACGATCGCCGCAAACTGATTGTTCGGCTCTCCGCCGGCCAGCCCGTACTCGAGCCGCATCCTGATCGGATTCGCGTCCGA
>JBFWPD010000053.1:0-14030 GCA_050250175.1 Vicinamibacterales bacterium | reverse complement strand
GTAGACGTCCTGATGTGGATAAAGACAGAAGACGGCCCGTCCGGACAGGCCGCTCCGCCTCGCGGCGGCGGTGTCCTCGACGATGCCGACGCTCGCATAGCCGTATTTGACGGGAGCGGGAAAGCTGCCCTCCTGGAAGGGCGCGCGCATCGCCTCGTGCTGTGACGGCGGGACTTCGCCGCGGAAGACAATCGTTTCGGAGCCGCGGCTGATCCCGGAGTACAGCGTCCGCACCGCGACCTGGTCGCCGTCGACCGGCGGAAGGGGCGCCGTCTGGATGACGCCCGTGCCTGGCGCGGTGATCCAGAACTGGCGGGCGGCGGTTGGTATCGCCATCCCGCCAATCCTTTGGCGACCGGATGAACCTGTCAAGCCTGACGCGACGCGTCAGGACTTGCCGAGCGTCGCGAGCAGGTCTTCGAGGCGGTCGTAGCTGATGGCCGCGCCGCTCGACATGCCGGTCTTGAGCACCATGTCGCGGACTTCGAGCGACTCGTACTGGACGGTCGCCGTCATTCGCGTCTTGCCGCCTTCCTCGGTGAACTCCGCGGTCACGACCGAGACGCTGTCGGGAAACTCCTCGAAGATCTCGGTGAAGACGAGACGCCCAGGTGGCGCGATCTCGCGGTACTCGCCGTGGAACGCGGCCTCGCCGTGAGGGTGCTTGTTCACGAAGCGCCAGCGGCCTCCCGGGCGGAGATCGATCTCGCAGAGAGGGACGGAATAACCCTCGCCAAGCCGTCCCCACCACTGCTTCACATGCTCGGGCTTCGTCATGGCCTCGAAGACCAGGGCGCGTGGAGCGTTGAACAGACGCGTCATGCGGATCTCGCGATCCGAAGGGGTCGATACCTTGAAGCTATCGCTGTTTACGGTGCTTCCGAGAACCATGGCTTTTCCTCTCCTTCGCTCGCAGTTGTGTCTGCAGGTAGTCGTCGAGTCGGTCGAGACGCTCTTCCCAGATGTGGCGGTAGTGCTCGGCCCAGTCCGCCACGTGCTTGAGCGGGCGGGCGTCGAGACGGCAGGGACGCCACTGGGCGTCCTTGCGGCGGACGATGAGGCCGGCGCGTTCGAGCACGTGCAGGTGCTTCGAGACGGCGGGCAGGCTCATGTCGAAGGGCTCCGCGAGCTCGGTCACGGAGCACTCGCCCGTGGCGAGGCGGGCGAGGATGGCTCGCCGGGTCGGGTCGGCGAGGGCGGCGAACGTCGTGCTCAACTGGTCGGCGGTCATGTGTAATAAACCAGGTAGTTAATTAAACCTATCGGTTAAATACACCCGCCGCATACTGCCTGTCAAGGGATTGAATCGGCTGAGGTCGCGGCACGTCGCTGGGGCCGTAGCGGGACTGAACGAGACCGGGCGGCCACGTCTCAAAGAGCAGTCGAGCTTCGCGCCAGGGCAGCAGTGGATCCCGCCAATTCAGGCCTGAAAGCACACGGCAGACTCGCGCGGGCCAAGCGCGAGCGTGGCAGGCTTCCTGCTTCAGGGCTCCCGGGACGTCAATGGCCACCGCAGCGAGCCTCACGACGCGCATCGAGGACGCCCTCGCGGCGCGCAACGAGCAGTCAACTGCGTTCTTCGAGCGCGAAGCGGAACGTCTCGCCGCAGCCTGCCGGCATATGTCGGATCGCTTCCTGGCCGGCGGCCGGTTGATCGCGTTTGGCCGCGGGCCATGTTCCACCGACGCGCAGCACGTCTCTGTCGAGTTCGTGCATCCCGTGATTGTCGGCAAGCGCGCCCTTCCGGCGCTCGATCTCTCGCTCGATTTCGTCCGCTGGGCGCCCACCGTCACTGGCGCCGCGGACATGGTGATGGGCTTCAGTCCGCCGGCGGGCGATCCCGACGTCGCCGACACGATGGACACCGCCGCAGCGAAGGGCGCCATGACCTTCGCGCTGCCGGGCGCGCATGGCGATTACTGCATCGATGCTGTCTCGGACGATCCATTCATTCAGCAGGAGATCGTCGAGACGCTGTACCACACGCTCTGGGAAACGGTGCACGTGTTCTTCGAGCGCCGCGAACTGGGTCACGACATCGGGCAGGCCGGTTTTCTCTATCCGTTTCTTGGGCGCGATCGCCAGCCTGCGAGTGACACCGCCGGCGAAGTCGCTGCGTCGATCCGTGCCAAGGCGGCGGAGGTGTCCGCGTTGCGGACCGCCGTCGGGTTCGATCAGGCAGAGGCAATGGGTGAAGCCGCTCTGGCGATCCGCCAGAGGCTCTCGAGGGGCGGAAAGATCATCGCCCTCGGCAACGGAGGCTCCGCGACTGACGCCAACGATCTCGTGCTCGACTGCGTCGGGCCTCCGCCCGGCCTGGTGCCGATCCCGGCAGTGTCGCTGTCGCTCGAAGCCGCGAGCGTCACCGCGATCGCCAACGACGTGGGCACCGAGGCCATCTTCCTTCGACAACTCGTCGCACATGCGATGCGCGACGACGTTGTCGTCGTGTTCTCGACGAGCGGCGGCTCGCGCAACATCGTCGCGGCCCTGGAAGAGGCGCGGAAGCGCGAGCTGCTGACGATCGCGTTCGTCGGCTATGACGGCGGCGAGATCGGCCGGCGTTCGCTCGCGGACATCCCGCTCATCGTCCGCTCCGACTACATCCCGCGCATCCAGGAGGTGCACGCGTCGATGTATCACCTCGTGAGGCAGCTGATTGAGGTGAGTCATGGCTGAAGTCGAGCTGTTCGGCACGCCTGCCTGCCCTTACACGACGCTCATGCGCGACTGGCTGGAGTGGAACGGCCGCGAGTTCGTCGAGTACGACGTGGAGTCGGATCCGATTGCCCGCGCGCGCCTGCGGGCTCTCGCGAATGGCGAGCGCACCGTGCCGGTCCTCGTGGAACGCGGCTGCGTCGTGCGGGTCGGCTGGCAGGGCCGGGGCTGCATCGTCGATCTGGAGACCGGCGAATGACGTCCGCGTGCACGGTGCAGGTGCGCGGTGTCGTTCAGGGCGTCGGGTTCCGGCCCTTCGTCTTCCGTCTCGCGCGGGCGCACGCTCTCGCCGGTTGGGTGCGGAACGGTGACGACGGAGTGGAGATTCGCGTGGAGGGTGAGGCCGAGGCGCTCCGGACGTTCGTGAACGAGCTCGCACGTCTCTTTCCACCGGCCGCTCACATCGCTTCGGTCGACGTACATGGAGACGAACCGAGCGGCCTCCTGAACTTCACGATTCAGGACAGCCGAACGGCGAGTCGTCCAACGGCTCGCATCTCGCCGGACCTTGCCGTCTGCACGGATTGCCTGGCAGAGCTCTTCGACCCGAACGACCGCCGGTTTCACTATCCGTACATCAACTGCACGAACTGCGGCCCACGCTACTCAATCATCGAGAGCCTTCCCTACGATCGCGCGCGCACGACGATGGCGCCATGGGCTCTCGATGCCTGGTGCGCCGGCGAGTACAACGATCCTGCGAACCGCCGGTTTCACGCCGAGCCGGTTGCGTGTCCGTCGTGCGGTCCCGCATACCGGCTTCTGGAAGGCGGCGTCGTCGAGCCTGTCGCCGACGCGATCGCTCACGCCGCCCGCCTCCTTGCATCGGGGTCGATCGTCGCCGTCAAGGGTCTCGGCGGGTATCACCTGGCCTGCGATGCGACGAACAGGGAAGCCGTTGCCGCGCTTCGCGATCGCAAGTTCCGCAAGGAGAAGCCCTTTGCGCTGATGGCCAGGGACGCGGAGGTCGCGGGCCGACTCGTGCGCATGAGCGACTACGAGCTGGAGCTTCTGCAATCTCCCGCGCGTCCCATCGTGCTGGCGCCCGCACTCGTCGAGCTGCCGGGCGTCGCGCCGGACTGCGACGAGCTGGGCGTGATGCTGCCGTATACGCCAGTCCATCACCTGCTGTTCGCGTCGAACGCGCCGCCAGTGCTCGTGATGACGAGCGGCAATCGCTCGAATGAGCCGATTGCCTGCGGAGACGGTGACGCATTGACGCGACTCAGGGGAATCGCGGACGCCTTTCTCGTCGGGCAGCGTCAAATTGCCCGGCGGATGGACGACTCCGTGGTTCGGGCGGACGCGCCGGGTCCGACCGTCCTCCGGCGCGCGCGGGGCTATGCGCCTGCGGCTGTCGCATCGATCCCTTCCGAACGGCCGATTCTTGCAGTGGGCGCCGATCTGAAGAACGCGATCACGCTCGTGGTGGACGGCCAGGCGTTCGCGGGTCAGTACATTGGCGATCTCGACCTCGAATCATGCCGCCGCGCCTTCAGCGAGACCGTCAACGACCTCCTGGACATGTACGCGGTCGACATCACGGACGCGGTCGTGGCTCACGATTCGCATCCCCAGTACGTGTCCACGCAGCTCGCGACCGAGTTGCCGGCGGCACGTCATGTCGCGGTCCAGCATCATCGCGCGCACGTCCTGTCCGTCCTCGCGGAACGCGGTGCGTGGGACAGCCGAGTCCTGGGTGTCGCGTTCGACGGCACCGGATTCGGAGACGACGGGACGATCTGGGGAGGCGAGATCTTCGCGGGCAGCGCGCGAAGCGGCTTCGAGCGGGTTGGTCATCTGCGCTCTGCGCTCCTGCCGGGAGGCGATGCGGCCGCACGGTGGCCCGTTCAGGCGGCAGCTGGCTTTCTCGCGCAGATCGGTGACCCGCCGGACGTGACCCGCGCGCCCTTCTGCCTCGGAGAACGTTTCGTGCAGGCTTCGAGGCTCGTAACGTCTGGAGTGAGGTCGTTTCCAACGACCTCGATGGGCAGATTGTTCGATTCCGCGGCGGCGCTTCTTGGCTTTACGCGAGGGGTCACGTTCGAGGGGCAGGCTGCGATGTGGCTCGAACATCTCGCGAACAGTGCAGGCGACGAGGAGTTGGGGGCGTACAGCCTTCCGTTCGACCAGGGTGAGCTCGACTTCAGACCGCTGCTGCGCGCTATAGCTGTCGATCGAGTCGGCGGGGCCTCGGACGCGTCGATTGCCAGGGCGTTCCATCGGTCGATTGCCCGTTCGCTGGTAGAAGCACTGGGCCGGCTCTCGTCGTCTCACACGACGGACGCTGTGATCATGTCCGGAGGCGTCTTCCAGAATCGCCTCTTGTTGGCCGACGCACGCACGCTGCTCGAAGCGCGCGGTATCCAGGTCTGGACGAATCATGCGGTGCCGCCCAACGACGGCGGTGTGAGTCTCGGTCAGGCGGCTGGTGCGGCGATGACAGTGGGAGCGGTGTGATGCACGAGCTCTCGATCGCGATGAGCATCGTGGACATGGCGATCGACGAGGCGTCGCGCCGCGGCGCCGAACGGGTGGATGCCGTTCACATGAAGATCGGCCGGCTGTCCGGGGTCGTTCCGCGCGCGCTTCAATCGTCCTTCGAGCTTGCGTGCGAGCACACGCCGCTCGAGGGTTCTGCGCTCGTCATCGAGGACGTTCCTGTGTCGGTGCTGTGCGGAGCCTGCGGCGTCGAGCGCGAAGTGGAGTCGATTCAGCACATGGCCTGCAGCGTGTGTGGGACCCCGTCGGCCGACATCGTGCGCGGCCGGGAGATCGTCGTCAGTGCCCTGGAGCTGTCATGAGCACGCCGCGGCTCGTTGAAGTCAGAAAGAACGTGTTGAAGAAGAACGACGAGGTGGCCCGAGCCCTTCGCCAGCGTTTCAGCGATGCCGGTGTGTTCGTCGTGAGTCTCGTTTCGAGTCCGGGCGCCGGAAAGACGGCGCTGCTCGAACGGACGCTCGAGGGATTGTCGGACCGTCACCGGGTGGCTGCGGTCGTCGGCGACCTGGCGACCGAGAATGACGCCAATCGCCTCGCACGGAGCGGCGCACCAGTCCGTCAGATCACGACAGGCACGCTATGCCATCTCGAAGCGGCAATGGTCGAGGATGCTGTCTCTCAGTGGCCGCTCGACTCGCTCGACATCCTGTTCGTCGAGAACGTCGGCAACCTCGTATGCCCTTCGTCGTACGACCTCGGCGAGCACCTTCGGGTCGTGCTGCTCTCGGTCACCGAGGGCGAAGACAAACCGCTGAAGTACCCGACGATTTTCAATACCGCCGATATTGCTCTCGTGACGAAGACCGACCTCGCCGTCCCCTGCGACTTCAACTGGCAGGCTGCGAGTCAGAGCATCGAAAGCATGCGGCCCGGTATGACGACGCTGAGGGTGTCGGTCAAGACGGGCGAAGGCATGGACGAATGGCTTCGCCTCATCGAGCAGCGGAAGCTCGCCGCAGCAGGTGAGTTCGTGGCGTGACCGGCTCGGCGAAGGGCTCCGCTGCGCCCTCGTGCACGAGCAGCCAAGCCTTGACATCGACGCCCAGCCCGAAACCAGTCAGCGATCCATCAGCTCCGATCACGCGGTGACACGGGACCACAATCGGCAGCGGATTGCGCCCGTTCGCGAGGCCGACCGCCCGCATGGCTGCCGGCTTGCCGATGCGCTCGGCGAGCATGCGATACGAGATCGTGGTGCCATGAGGAATCGAGCGCAGGGCCTCCCAGACCGATCGCTGGAACGGCGTGCCCTCCGGATCGAGGGGGACGTCGCCGAACACTGTCGACGGCGCACCGGAGAAATAGGCGCGCAAGGCCCGCTCCGCGTGCTGCAGGTGCTCTGCGCCCGGCCCGCTGCCGTCGAGAGGCTCCTCCGGTGCGTTGTCAGTTACGAGGTCGATGCGCGAGAGGCCCCGGCTCGTCGCCGTCAGGACGAGCCGTCCAATAGGCGTCTCGACCGAGCGGCTCGAGACTGCGGTTCTTTCAGGCGACATTGGTGTACTCCCGTGCAGATGTCTGCTGCGTGTCTCCCAGCGACGCCCAGAGGTGCGCGGCGCCGTATGCGCGCCACGGGCGCCATCGTTCTGCCCGCTCCCTCAGCTCCGCGACCGATACCCGTCGCCCTGCGATCGCTCCGGCAGCGCGGAGAAGGGCAGCGTCGCCCGCAGGGAACGCGTCGGGCTCGCGAAGCTCGCGCATCGCGATGTAGTGAGCGGTCCAGTCGCCCACTCCCGGGATGGCGGTGAGCGTTCTGATCGAGTCCTCGAGATCCCGCCGCTGGGCGAGCACTGACGAATCGGCGAGGAGCGCCTGGGCGAGCGAGTGAAGAGTCTTCGCCCTGGCTCCGGTCATCCCAAGACCATCCAGTGGCGAGATCGATATCGTCGCGGGCGTCGGAAACAGATGCGTGACGCCGGGATAGAGCGAGCCGAGCTTCGCGTCGAGCGGAGTGCCGAGCGCCGCCACGAGCCGCTCGCTCAACCTGCGCCCGCCCTGGACCGTCACCTGCTGTCCGACGACCGCGCGGACGGCAAGCTCGAACCCTGTCCAGGCCCCGGCGACGCGGAGTCCCGGTCGCGCGGCCACGAGCGGCGCGAGCCATGGATCGGCTGCGAGGTGACGATCGATGACGCCAGGATCCGCGCTGCAATCGAACATCCCGCGCACGCGGGCGACGATGGCGGCGAGAGAGGCGGTGCGTGCCCAGTGAATACGGAGCAGCAGCTCATGCCGCCGGCCTGGACCGACGGCAATGACGCCCTGCTCGCCCTCGATCGACACGCTGCGCGCGTACGTATCGCCGGCCACCTGTTCGATGCCGGACACGGCGCGGTGCGCGAGAAACGCGCGCATGTCGTCCCAGCCGTAAGGCGGCGAGTAGGGAAGCCGGATCGTCAGACCCTGCGTGAGGTCGCTCTGCGGCCCGTTCCGCCGTGTCCGCCGCCAATCGGACGGCACGCGCCCGAAGAGATCCTTGAAGGTCTCGTTGAATCGGCGGACGCTGCCGAATCCCGCAGCGTGCGCGACTTCCGACAGCGGCAGGCTCGTGTCGTGAATGAGTTGTTTTGCGAGATGAATCCGCCGCGCCCGACCGACCGCGCCCGGGGACGCTCCGACATGCCTGGCAAACAGACGCGACAACTGTCGCGCCCCGATTCCGAGGCGTTCCGCAAGATCGTCGATGCTGCCGTGCTCGAACGCGCCGCCCTCGATGAGCCGCAGCGCGCGCGTCACAGTGCTCGAGGTGCCGTTCCACGCGGCAAGATCGGGCGCGACCTCGGGCCGGCACCGCAGGCAGGGCCGGAAGCCTGCATCCTGCGCCGCGGCAGCAGAGGGAAAGAACTCGACATTCGACCGGTTGGGCGTCCGGGCCGGGCAGACGGGACGGCAGTAGACGCCGGTCGTCTTCACTCCGACGAACAGCCGGCCGTCGAATCGCTCGTCCTTCGCCTGGATGACCCGGTAGCACGCGTCGTGGTCGAGAAGCACACTCGGATCTTAGCGAATGCCTGCGCCTCGACTGGCGGTTTTCGGACCTCTCTGTAAGAGCCTGTAGCCCGAAGCCTGAAGCCTGAAGCCTGTGTGATTACCCTTCAGCTGTGACGAACAGTCAGCTCACCTCCGGCGTCCTCGTGCGGATCGCCGGATCCGTCGAAGGTCCAGGTTGACCGCCGTATACTGAGCCGCTCTCCGGGAACGCCGCGATCGATCCCGGCGTGGAGGTTGCCATGACGATGCGTGTGAAGGGGCTGGCAGCGTTCTGCAGCGCGACGCTCGCCGCCATGGCCGTGCAGACCGTCCTGACGCAGTCGCCTTCGAGCTCGCCGGCTGACAGCGACTGGCCCGCCTATCGACGCGATCCCGCAGGCACTGGCTATTCACCGCTCGCGGATATCGACGCGTCGAATGTCGCGCGTCTGCTGCCGGCGTGGACGTACAACCTCGAGGCCGCGGGCCCCACACCCCCTGCCGCGGGACGAGGCGTCAACTCGCAGGCGACGCCGATTGTCGTTCGCGGCGTGATGTATCTTCCCGCCGCCGACCGCGTCGTCGCGCTCGATCCCGACACGGGTCAGGAGCGCTGGCGCCACGCCGTGACCGGCGGAGCTCCTTCGCGGCGCGGCGTGGCGTACTGGCCGGGCGACGCCGATCACGGACCTCGCATCGTCTTCACTGCCGGCCGCAGGCTCATCGCGCTCGATGCCGCGGATGGCACGCCCGCGGAGTTCGGCACAGCCGGCGAAGTCGATCTCGTCGTCCCCTACAACTCCGTGCCGCTCGTCCACCAGCATCTCGTCGTCGTCGGCGCGAACAATCCGCCGGGATCTTCTGGAGGGATCGGGAATGCTCGCGCGTACGACGTGCGCACGGGCGCGAAGGTCTGGGAGTTCAGCTCGGTCCCGCAGCCGGGGCAGGTCGGGCACGACACGTGGGAGGGAGACAGCTGGCGTGGACGTCTCGGCGTCAACGCATGGCCGTTCTACTTCACGGTAGACGAAGCGCGCGGACTGCTGTTCATTCCGCTCGCGTCGCCAATTCCCGGCGCGTACGGCGGCGATCGCAAGGGCGCCAATCTCTACGGCAACTCGGTCGTCGCGGTCGACGTCCTGACAGGCGCGTATCGCTGGCACTTTCAGACGATTCATCACGATCTCTGGGATGCCGATCCGCCGGCGCCGCCGGCGTTGTTCGACGTCACACAAAGCGGAAAGACCATCCCGGCGCTCGGCGTCACGACGAAGTCCGGATATCTCTACATCCTCAATCGGGAGACCGGCGAACCGATTTTCGGTACCGAGGAGCGGCCGGTGCCGGCGAGCGACGTCCCGGGCGAGCAGGCGTTTCCGACGCAGCCCTTTCCGCTCAAGCCGCCGCCGCTTGCGCGCGTGTCGTACGGTCCGTCCGATCTGGTGACTGCTGATGACACGACCCGTGAACACGCGCAGGCGTGCGCTGCGCTGGTGGAGAAGGCGGGTGGTGTTCGCAATCGCGGACCCTTCACGCCGTGGGGGTACCGCATGCCTGGTGTGCCGTCGCCTTCCACCCTCGTGTTTCCAGGTGGGCTGGGCGGGGCGAACTGGGGAGGCGTCGCCACGCATCCCGGACTCGGGCTGATCTTCGTCGTGACGCAGGACGTCGGCGCGCTCGGATCGATGGAAGCGTCGCCTGCGGGATCGCCTGTGCCCTACGTGAAGACGACGCCGGGGCGGGCGACGTTCGATGTGCCGATGGGCGGTCAGAGCTGGCCGTGCCAGCGGCCGCCGTGGGGACAGCTCATTGCGGTTCGCGCATCGACGGGCAACATCGAGTGGCAGGTGCCTCTCGGCGTCACCGAAGGGTTGCCGGAGAGCCGGCAGCGCACCGGACGTCCGGGTCTTGCGGGGGCGATTGCAACGGCGAGCGGCCTCCTGTTCGTCGGCTCGACCGACGACAACCGGATGCGTGCCCTCGAGGCGCGCACGGGGCGCGAGTTGTGGGTCGCGAGGCTCAATCGCCGGGGGAACGCCGATCCGATCACGTATCGCGGGCCGCGCGGCCGTCAGTACGTCGCGATCACGGCGACGGACTCGG
This sequence comes from Vicinamibacterales bacterium, assembly GCA_050250175.1. GTDB lineage: Bacteria > Acidobacteriota > Vicinamibacteria > Vicinamibacterales > CAVVIG01 > JBFWPD01. Next base: position 3,740 of record JBFWPD010000053.1, on the reverse strand, counting down.
TCGTGGCGTTTGCGGTGCCGTGAAGGGCTTCAGGCTCCATGCGGCCGCGACGGGCTTCAGGCTCCAGGCTTCAGGCAGATCACGCTGGGCCGCTGCATCGTCGAGGCTGAGCACCGACCGTCAGGACAATGCTCCAGGCTTCAGGTTCCGTGGCTCACCGGCAGCGGAACACGTGTGATCCGCCTGAAGCCCGCAGCCTGAAGCCTGAAGCCAGTTATAATCAAAGGTCCGCTGCGCTCGGTTCCACCAAACGGAGAGGTACCGAAGTGGTCGTAACGGGGGCGCCTCGAAAGCGTCTTGTCGCGTAAGCGGCACGTGGGTTCGAATCCCACCCTCTCCGCCATCATAAAATCAACAAGTTACAGAGATTCGACGCGCCAGTGGTGCAATGAGGTGCAACGATGCTAGACTGACCTCATCGAGCCAGTCATGGCGTTGCACCTCTATCGCCGTCATCGGACCGACTGCGACGCGGGTCGCCCGAACGAAAGCCGATCGAGCGAACTTGAGGAGCGCCGCAAGGGCTGGGGCCGCAAGTGCCGCTGCCTGATCCAGATCTCCGGGACGCTCGCCGGAAAGTTTTCTCGCAAGACCACGAGCACGGCCGAATGGGAGGTAGCGCGCCGCTTCGCGGGCGCGTTTGAGAAGGCCGGCTCGTGGACGGGCGAGAGTCTGCCGGTGCCCGAACTCCCGAAAGCCACGCCCGACCAGGCAAAGACCCGACACACGATCGCTGACGCCTGCAAGGTGTTCCTCGCGAATCGCGAATCGGCCAATCTGGCTCCGGCCACGTTTCGCAAGTACCAGACCTTCACCAAACAGATCATGGCGAACGCCGAGAGCAAGGGCTCCGTGTTCCTCGATCAGATCACGGCCGATGATATTGATCTTTTTTGGGCTAACTGGAAGCTGGGCCCGCGCGCGAAGAGCAAGCGTCTGACGACGCTGCGAGGATTCTTTCGCTTCTGCGTGAACCGGAAGTGGATTTCCGAATCGCCGGTCAGCGCCGACATCAAGGCGCCGGTCGGTTCGAGCAGGGCCGCGAACAAGGCGCCGTTCACGGACGATGAGATCAAGCGCATCCTCGCCGCCTGCGATCAGGTCACCGTGGAGTGGAAGAACGAGACGGGCACGGGGGTCTGGACCGGTGAGGATTTGAAGGATCTGATCTGGCTGATGCTCTACACCGGGTACCGGATTTCTGATGCGACGTTGTTCAGCATCAAACGGCTGCAAGGTGATCAGGTCTTCATTCGCGCGAAGAAGAACGGGGGCGACGTGTTCGCCTACGTGCCCGATTGGCTGCGCGACCGCCTTCAGGCAAGGGCCGAACGATGTGGCGAACGGCCCTTCATCGTCGCGCGATCCGACCGTCTTGAGACCATCACCAACATTTGGCGCCGGCGACTCGCAAAGGCGTTCGAGGCCGCGGGACCGTTCGAGGAGTCGGCAACGCCCCACCGATTCCGGCACACCTTCGCACGTATTCTTCTCCAGAAGGGAGTGCCAGTCGCCGATGTCGCTGACTTGCTCGGCGATGACGAGGCGACGGTTCGCGAGCACTATGCGCGATGGGTGCCGGAACGGCAAGCGCGACTGACAAAGATCCTCAAAGACGCCTTCAAGGATCAACCGAAGCCGTCGTTGACGGTTCTGCCCGGTGGGCGTCACTAACGGCTGTTGAGCAGTCGCGTGTGGATACGGACGGCCACCGATTCCGGCACAGAATAGATCGTGTGAGCTTTGCTGCGTCCAAGACGAATCTTGATCACACCTTGTTCGTCTTTGACGAGCAGGCGTACGGTTTCCCGGCCCAAGCTCCACATCTTGGCAAGTTCGCCAACGCGATAGTGACGTTCAAATGCTGGATGTGCCAGAGACACTGATCGCATCTCCCCAATTTGATCTCCCGAGCGGCGGCCTTACGGACGCCGCTCGATAAGAGACGTCATCACCTGGGTCTCAGCCCGGCGCGCGCCGGCCGCTTTCGGCGCACGGCCTGCTCCAATGACTCGAGCCGGCGGGCGTACTCCTCCTCGGTCAGCGTGCCCCCGAAGTCCTGGCGTTGTCGCTGGAGCGCGATCCGTTCGGGCTGCAGATCGCGAAGCGCGTGCTCGACCTGGTCGCGATGCGCCGTACGTGCGGCATCGCGCGCGCTGGCAAACCGTTCCGGACGCGTCACCAGCGTGAAGCGGTAACATGCATGCCGGTAGCCGCGCGTCCGACCGGGCCGCGACGCCGCCACCAGCGGCACGGGCCCGTCCCGATGCTTCTGGAGCACGCGCTTCACGGACGCCACACTCACGCCGGACCACCGCGCAATCGTGGGATAGCTCAGGAAGCAGTTGAAGGCGTCTGCCGACGCGTCGTAGCTCATCGCGCGCACGATGACCAGGACCACGACGCGCTCGGCCGTCGCATACGGCGCGCGTCCCCGCTTCGGGAAGAGGTGCTCCAGCACGAAGATGAGCGGCGACCATCGCCGGTCCGATCGGGCCGGTGAACGGGACGTGATTGCTGGCGGTGCTGCGGCGCGTGCATCCATGGGTGCCCATTCGTCCGATCCGATCCCGGCGTGCGTCGTTCACCGTCCGTGCCCCTCACGCGCCACGGTTACTTCGGCGGTGTGCTGTCGCGCGGGTGGAGCTGCCGCGTGCGAGCGCTCCGCGCCGCCCAGGCGCAGCGCCGACTGGTGCGAGACGTCGCGACTCAGCGCCTCGCCCAGCTGCGTCTTGTCGTTCGTATAGATCTGCGCGTCGTAGCGCCCCCGCGAGATCGCCACGTACGCCAGGCGCCGATTGACCAGCTGCTCCCCGATGCGCTCCGTATCGACGTGGACGAGGATGCGGTCGGCGGTCTGTCCCTGACTGCTGTGACTGGTGACGGCGTACCCGTAGTCGAGATGCTGCGGCGCGGTCGTGGGGATCGAGAGCATGCGTCCCCCATCCACCTGAATCTGCACACGCCCATCGGGATCGATCGCGCGGATCGTCCCGAGATCACGGTTCGCGACGCGCTGGTCGCGATAGGGCGCCGTGAATTGCACGCGGTCGCCCACGGCGAAGTGTCGGGACGCCTCCCGGTAGACGGTCACGCCGTGCACCCGGCGCGGGTCGTACTCGACGGCCGTGCCATCCGGCCGGGCGACGGTCAGACGGTTCCGGGTGATGTCAACGTCTACCACGCGGGCGTACTCGCCCGCCGACAGCCCGAGCGTGCGGCTGCCGACGGTGTACCGGACGACATCGCCGCGGTCATACTGCCCCGCCCACTGCCGGTCCACGCCCGTGATCTCCTGGCGGGGCACGAGCACCGACACGGCCTGCTCGCGGGCGGCGACCTGTCCGCGTCGCTGCAGGCCGTGATGAATCAGTGCGTTCAGCTGCTGGCGGGAGTGGTTGTCGGGTGACACGACGAGGGTGCTGGTCGGGGCCTCGAGATAGGCGTCGGCCATCGCCTGCAGCCGCGCCTGCTGGCCCGGAATCTCGTGGACCCGCCCTTGCTGGTCGAGATCGTAAACGGCGCGCCGGACGTCGCCACGCGCGAGAGACTCCACGACCTGCTTGAGGGCGGGATCGCGCTGGCGGACGATGGCGTCGAGTCGGACCGTGTGCACGCCCGCCTCTTGGAGCTGCTCGTAGGGCCGACCGGCCTCGACCGCCTGATGCTGCCGCACGTCGCCGACGAGCAGCACGCGATCCGTCGCGTGCAGGCCCCCCAGGAACTGGTGCATCTGTCTC
>JBFWPD010000052.1:0-14056 GCA_050250175.1 Vicinamibacterales bacterium | reverse complement strand
GTCTACCTCACCTTCGACGATGGTCCGAATCCGAAGACGACGCCCGACCTCCTCGACGTCCTGGCTGACGAACAGGTGCACGCGACCTTCTTCCTGATCGACGAGCACATCACCGATGCGACCGCGCCGATCGTCCAGCGGATGTTCGAAGAGGGACACGCGATCGGACTGCATTCCTCCTCGCGCAGCTACATGTTCCTGTCGTCCACGGAGCTCGCCGACAGGCTCGTCGCCTCTGCCGACCGGATCGAGCGCCTGGCCGGCTCCCGTCCGTGCCGCGCCTTCAGACCCCACGCCGGGTGGCGGGGCAGCGAGATGTTCGAGGCGCTCGAGCGGATCGACTACCGGCTGTACGGGTGGGGCTGGATGCTGTGGGACTGGAACTGGGCCAAGGATCGCACCGCAGCCGCGACTTTCGACCGCATCGCCGAGCGCGCGGGGGCGGGAGACATCATCGTCATGCACGATGGCGACGAGTCGGCCCCCGACGTCGATCAACGGCACACCGTGGAGGCGACGGCGCGTCTCATTCCCGCTCTGCGCGCGCGTGGACTCGAGTTCGAGACCGTCTGTCAGAACGAGGAGGGTCGCGGCGAGGCGGCGCGTGCGGCGGGGTAGGACCCGACGGACGAGCCTCTTCGTCTATAATTGTCCGGTTTGCCACTCCGATGCTGGCGGATGGCCACGCGTGTTCCGTCTCGCTCGTCGCGGGTTCAGGCCGATGCAACCGGCCCGGTGCGCGGCACGCCCGGCGGTGGGAGGCTAATCTCGTGAATCACATGAGGCAGCTTGCGATTCTTCTCTGCTGCTTGCTTGTCTCGGGCGGCGTATCGAGCGCACAGGGCGCGCAGCAGACGCAGCAGACAACGATACGCGGCACCGTCCGCGACAGAACCGGCGCGGTGATTCCAGGCGTCAGCCTCACTCTGACGCCTGTCCAGACGGGCACGTCGAGCGCCGCAGTCAGCGATTCGGTCGGCGCGTACGAGTTCGAAGGCGTCGCCCCCGGCGACTACGAGTTGCGGGCCGTCCTGTCCGGATTCGGGAGCGAGGTCGTCCCGATCGGTACACAAGCAGGCGAGACGCAGACGGTCGATGTCACGCTGCGGATCGCGCCGCTGGCGGAGACGATCACCGTCACCCGCAGCGAAGAGGATCAAGCGGCCGTGCCGAACGCCGTGACCGTGATTCAGGGCGAGGACATCCAGGCGTTCCAGCGCAGGGTCTCGCCGGCGGAGGCGTTTGCCGGAATTCCCGGCGTCTTCGCGGAGAACCGCCGCAACTTCAGCCTGTCGGGAGGCGTTCAGCTCGCCATCCGGTCGCCGCTCCCGCGTTTCGGCATGCGCGGCGTGCAGATCGTGCAGGACGGCATTCCGCTGACGATGGCCGACGGCACGACGGAGCCGACCAATCTCGATCTCGGATCGATGGGCCGTGTGGAGATCATTCGGGGCCCCAGTTCGGTCCTCTACGGCAACTCCGCAGGCGGCGTGGTCAGCGTGCAGACCGAGTTCCCCGCCGCCGGCAGGCTCGTCGCCGAGCCCGATATCCAGTTCGGCAGCAACGGCTACCAGCACCAGCAGGTCAAGCTGCACGGAAGCGCCGGGAAGGTCAGCTATCTCGTGAACGCCAGCCACCTGGAGACCGACGGCTTTCGTACGCACAGTGCGGCGGAGGTGAGAAGGGCGAACACGGTTCTGCGCGTGGCCCTCTCGCCCAGCACCGAGATCCGGGGCGTCTTCAACCTCTATGACCTGCCCTTCGGCGAGAGCGCGGCCACGATCGCGCTCGACGATGCGCGAAACAACCCGAAGACCGTGAGGCCCCAGGCTCTGACACAGGGATGGGGCGAGTCCACCACGCAGGGACAGGGCGGCATCACGATTGAGCACCGCTTCGCCGGCGGCCAGGTTTTCCGCGGCACCGGATGGGGGCTGTGGAGGGACGTGTTCAATCCGATTCCCTTCGCGGTGGTCGAGCTCAATCGCGGCGCGTTCGGCTTCCGGACGGAGTACGAGGCTCTGACCCGCGTCTCGACGGTCCCCGTGACCTGGACGACGGGTGTCGACTTCTCGAGCCAGGGGGACGATCGCCTCGAATCCGAGAATGACGGCGTTCCGTTTCCGGGCGCGCTGACGCGACCGGGCGCTCCGGTCATCAGCCAGCGTGAAGAAGTGCTCTCGATCGGTCCGTTCGTGCAGGCACGCGCCGTACTCGCCGATCGCTGGACAGTCACCGGCGGCGTCCGCTTCGACTACTACGATTTCTCCGCCACCGATCGTCTGCTGGCCGATGGCGATCAGTCGGGAAGCCGCGGGCTCGATGCGGTGAGCCCGATGGCCGGCCTCACCTACGTGGCCACCGACCAGCTCAATCTCTACACCAGCTATGCGACTGCCTATCAGACGCCTACGACCGTGGAGCTGTCGAATACGCCGTCGGGGATCGGCGGGTTCAACGACGAGCTCGATCCCGAGGATCTGAGCACCTTCGAGTTCGGTGCGCGGGGTGTGGTCGACCGATGGCAGCTGCGCTTTGGCGCCAGCGCCTATTTCTCGCAGCTCGATAACGCGCTCGTGCAGTTCGCCCGGCCCGATGAGGCCATCTTCTTCCGGAACGCCGGCGAGGCGTCCAGGAACGGCATCGAGACGCTCGTCGAGTGGAGGCCCGTGCCGCGCCTCGCGGCGCGGCTTGCCTACACGTATCAGGATTACGAGTTCACGGATTTCAGGGCGCCGGAAGGCGACTTCACCGGCAATACGGAGCCGGGAGTCCCGCCCCACCAGCTGTTCCTCGGCGCCAACTACGAAACCTCGTTCGGCCTGTTCACCGCCGCCGAGCTCCGGGCAATCGATGCGTATCCGGTCAACAGCAGTAATACGATCGAGAACTGGGCGTATCAGGTTGCCAATGTGCGATTCGGCTTCAATCGGCGCTGGAACGGGTTCGTCATCCGCCCGTTCCTCGGGATCGACAACCTGTTCGACGAGCGCTACAACGGGTCAACGATCACCAACTCGCTCGGCGATCGCTTCTTCGAGCCCGCGCCGGGCCGCGAGGTGTATGGCGGGTTCACGATCCGTGCGGAGCTGTTCTGACTCGGACCGCGCTCAGACTGCATCCGGTTCGGCGGATCGCAGCTTTCGCACGTGCTCCCCGATCTTCATCGAGCCTGTGAAGATGGACCCCACGGGGATGAACCCGAACAGCTCGTGGCGCGCCACGGCGGCGAGCCCCGCCGACGCGATGCATCCGCACTGGCTGCAGTCGGGAGCGCCGCCGAACTGACAGGGCGTAATCTTCGTGGTCAGGTCCGCGGAGATCGTCTGGGTCGTCCTGGCAAATACGCATTCATCCGGCGACGCGGGCGGGTTCGCGTAGGCGTTCAGCAACCCTTCCGGCGCTTCGAGCTTCGTGAACCGGAGTCGAAGGGCCATCAGGTCGGATACCACCCGCCTGCGATCCTCTGGTGTCAGCATTTCCACAGACTGCTCGCCGATCTGCGGTGTGTAGAGACTCATCCAGATCTTCCGGACCTCCTGACGCTCGGACCAGAAGCGAAGGAAGTCTTCGATGTAACCCGGCCGGCGGATCTGCTGGCGCGTCACCGTGCAGTGGACGGTGATCTGATGGCCTGCGATGTGTTTGAGGATCCGGTCGTAGGTGGCTGGAGTCCGGCGGACGTCGTGTTCGGGCTGCAGGCCGTCGATCGAGACGACGAGCGTGACCCTGGGGATCGACCGCCATTCCTTCGGGATCTCGCGCACCGCGCTCGTCACGACCTGCACGTGGACGCCTCGGGCGGACAGTTGAGGCAGCAGCGTATCGAGCTCCTTGTGCCTGACGAGCGGCTCGCCGCCGACGATCGAGAGATGGAGCGGACGGTGCTCGTCGACGAGCCTGAGCACTCCGTCGATGAGCTCCTGTCCCTTGAAGTCGCGAACTTCGCGAAGCGTCAGCTCGCCGCCGAGGTGATCGTCGCCGTAGGCGTAGCAACCAGGACAATGCAGCGGGCACTCACGCGTGATCTCGATGGACATCGAAGGCGTGTGTCCGGTGAGAATGCGACCCCAGGCAGTAACGATCCCTTTCATGTTCTAACTATAGCAGCGCCGCGCTGGTCCGCCTTCGGAAGCACGTGTATTCTGATGCGATGATTGAGAAGCGTCGTTCGCGGATACAAGGTTGGGGCGTGTATGCACTGCAGACGATCCACAAGAACAAGCGGATCATCGACTACGCCGGCGAGAAGATCTCGAACCAGGAAAGCCTGAAGCGCGAAAGGCGCTACATCCAGAAGGGCCACATCTGGTGCTTCAAGCTGACCAACCGCACCGTGATCGACGCTGGTGTCGGAGGGAATCTGGCACGCTTCATCAATCATTCGTGCCGTCCGAACTGCTACATCGACATCAAGGACGGGATCATCTGGATTCGGGCGTCGCGAACGATCAGGAAGGGCGAGGAGCTCACCTACAACTACCACACCGACGGCGAAGGCCTGATCAAATGCCGGTGCCGTCCGGACTGCCAGACGCTTCTCTGACCGCCGGCAGAGTTGTTCAGCGCTTCATGAGCTAGCGGCCGGGATTGCTGCAGGGCACGCGGATGAGAATGGCGCCTCGTGCGGCGCCGCCGGCATCGGTCGCTGGCGACCAGACCTCGCCGCCGTGGCGCTCGACGATCCGGCGGGCGATAGGAAGGGCCAGCCCGAGGCCGCCGCGTCCTTCGTCGAGTCGAGCACGTGGAGCAGTGGGAGCCCGCTGCGCCTCTGGAGCCGAGGCGACGATCACGAGCGCGGAACGGCCGTCTCCGGTCACGACCAGCTGACGATCCACCAGCACGCGATCTGCAACCTGCTCGCGCAGGACGGCCCTGACCAGCGTCGACAATGCGTGACGCAGCTTCTGTCGATCGCCTTCGACTTCGGCGCCCGCGCTGCTGCCGCCAACCGCGACCTCCACGCCGCTGGCCGGCGCCGGCCGCTCCGCGTCGACGGCTTCGTCCACCAGGGCGAAGAGATCGAACCTCTCGCGGCTCACACCTGCGATTCCGGAGTCGAGCTTTCCGACGTCGCTCAGCTCGTTGACGATGGCGACGAGTCGATCGCACGACCTGGCCGCTTCGGCCAGGATGTGCCGCTGCTTCTCGGAAAGCCCCGGGCTGTCATCGCGCTGCAGCATGCGGATGTAGCCGGCGACGACAGACGCAGGGGTTCGCAGCTCGTGCGCCGCCAGCGACAGCAGCCGCGGGTAATCTTCGTTCGGTGGGGATTTCTGGTCCGATTCGGACACTGAAGGGTCGAGCGTAGCACAGGCGCAGGAGGGCGCGAGACCGGGCCTATAATGGTCGCGTACGCAGGAAACTTTGATTTCGGTAACCAACGCCGGCCGGCCGGCGTAGAACCGACAGAAGAGCCATGCTGATCAAACCGTCGCCAGATATCCGCAGCTCCGAAATCACCGACAGGAAGCTGTACCTGAACCGCCGGGAGTTCATCCAGACGGCCTCGGGCGTCGCCGCCGCGGCGATCGGTGGAGTGGCCATCGGCGCGGGTGGCACGGCAGAGCTGTCGGCCCAGGCTGCGCCGCACGGCGCAAAGCTCCAGTACGTCAGCAGCCCCCTCAGCACGGGGGAGCGGCAGAGCACCTGGGAGCAGATCACCACCTACAACAACTTCTATGAGTTCGGCGTCGAGAAGGACTCGCCAGCCAAGTACGCGAATGCCCTCCGCACCGATCCCTGGTCGGTGATGATCGAAGGCGAGTGCGCCAAGACCGGGCCGATGAACCTCGAAGATGTCCTGCGCGGCCAGACGCTCGAGGAAAGGGTCTACCGGCTCCGGTGCGTCGAGGCGTGGTCGATGGTCATTCCCTGGGTGGGTTTCCCGCTCGCCGACCTCATCAAGAAATGCGAGCCGAACTCCAACGCGCGGTTCGTCGAGTTCACATCGATGGCGAACTCGTCGCAGATGCCGGGGCTTCGTCAGCCCGTGCTCGAGTGGCCCTACGTCGAGGGCCTGCGGATGGACGAGGCCATGCACAGACTCACGATTCTCGCCGTCGGTCTGTACGGGGAAGTGCTGCCGAAGCAGAACGGCGCACCAATCCGCCTCGTCGTGCCCTGGAAGTACGGATTCAAGAGCATCAAGTCGATCGTGCGGATCCGCTTCACGACACGCCAGCCGATCAACAGCTGGCAGCGGTCCGCGGCACAGGAGTACGGCTTCTACTCCAACGTGAATCCCATGGTCGATCACCCGCGGTGGAGCCAGGCAAGCGAGCGCCGGATCGGCGAATTCTTCCGTCGCAAGACGATGATGTTCAACGGCTACGACGAGGTCGCGAGTCTCTACACGGGGCTGGACCTCCGGCGGAACTACTAGCGGCGGCGGCGTGACCGCGCATCAGACCTTACGATGGGTGCTGAAGCCCGCCGCGTTTCTCGCGGGGCTCGCACCCTTTGTCTGGCTGGTCTGGGCGGCGTTCACGGGCAACCTCAGCGTCAATCCTCTCAGCGACATCACCAACCATCTCGGTATCTGGACGCTCCGGATGCTGTGCATCACGCTGGCGATCACTCCGCTCAGACGCCTGACAGGCTGGAACGCGCTCGTCAGGTTCCGGCGGATGGCGGGGCTGTTTGCGTTCTTCTACGGCAGCCTGCACCTGCTGACCTATGTGATTGCCGATCGATTCGCGGCGCTCGATTTCCCTGACGGCATCGTTGCGCTCAGCACGGTGCGAAATCTGGCCGCCTCCGTCGCCGAAGACATCTACGAACGCCCCTTCATCACTATCGGCTTTGCTGCCTGGGTCACGATGCTTCCGCTCGCCCTGACGTCTACCGCAGGGATGATCAGACGCCTGGGTGGAAAGCGGTGGCAGATGCTGCACCGCCTCGTGTACGTATCGGCGGTATGCGGCGTCCTGCACTACCTGTGGCTGGTGAAGCTCGACCTGCGTCCGCCGCAGCGCTACGCAGTGCTCGTGGGCATCCTGCTGGGACTGCGCCTGATCTGGGTCCGCTGGCGGTCGTTCTCGCCCGCTGGAGCGCAGGCGCCGTCTCGAACCTGAGCGCGGGCTACCTGGTGATCACGATCCGGTTTTCCGTGGCCGGAGAGAGCTCCCTGCCTGCGATATGGCGCTCGAGCGCGGTGGGAATCGTCGGGCCGGTCTCCGGGCCGACGATCACGCGCTGTCCCTCGAACATCGAGTACCCGTCGCCACCGAGCAACACGAAGTTCGGAAGCGCAAGACGGTAGAGACGCTGTGGATCGAGCGGCTCGCCGTCCACGGCGACGCCGCTCACCCGCGATCCAGCCGCGGCTGCCGCATGCACGCGCATCGAGAAGCCCGACACCTGTGGAAAGCCACCCGAGGGTGCCGGAAGACCAGATACTCCATGTTCGAGGGCCTCGAGAAGGATGCGGCCCGGGACCTCGACGACGCAGACAACGTTGCCGAAGGGGTGGATCTGCAGCAGGTCGCGGCGTGAGATGGGTCCCGCGGCAAACACGCGATCGCCTCGAATGCCCCCGCCGTTGACCAGCGCGATCTCTGCGCCGACCGAGGCACGCGCAGCGTCCGCGACGAGATTCCCGAGATTCGTCTCCGACGTCCTGAGACGTGCGCCCACGCCGACCAGATCGACCGTCACGCCGCCGACCGGATCGTCGAGTGCGGCGTCGAGCCGTGCTTCGTACTCGTTGGCGACGCGCGCGGTTTCAGGATCTTCGGGGATGGAGCCGTCCACGGGCATCAGCTCGAAGTGACGTTCGGATCCGTCGTCGCCGGTGACGTCGATTCGTGCGACGTACCGCGCTTCGGTGCCGGCCTTGCTGATCAACGTCCGTCCGACCGTCGCCGTGATGGGGAAGTGCTCGTGTCCTCCGACGATCACGTCAATTTCGGGAAAGCGTTCCGCAAGCTCCCGGTCGCTCCTGTAGGCAAGGTGGGTGAGGGCGATGATGACGTCCGCGCCTTTCGCCTGGAGCTCGGGAAGGTACTTCTGCGCCGCCTCGATCGGGTCGATGATGTCCAGCCGCTGCAGCGTGTCGGCCGTGATGGTGTCGTCCGCGATGCAGAGCCCGAGGACGCCGACGGTCAGCGGACCGAACTGCCGAAGGACGTACGGTTCGGCGCCGCCGATCATGACGCCGGTCTTCCTGTCGATGACGTTCGACACGACCCAGGTGAACTCGGCCTGTTCCATGCGCTCGACCAGGACGTCGACGCCGAAGTCGAACTCGTGGTTCCCGAGCGTGGCGAGATCGAGCCCGGCCTCGTTGAGCGTCGCGACCATCTGCTCGCCCCGAAACACCGACGAGGAGACCGACGACGACAGAAAGTCGCCGGCAAGCATCAGGAAGGGATGCCCTCCGGCCTCGGCGACCTGCTTCTTGATGGTCGCGACCCGGGCGAGCCCGCCGCGGCCTTCGATCGCAACTGTCGAGTAGACGTCGTTGATCTGGAGAATGGTGAGCGGCGCGTCGTTGCGCGGCGCCCCAGGCACGCTGTACTGCCCGGCCGCAGTGCCCGTCGACGCGAAAAGGAGAGTCGCTGAAAGAAGGAGATGCCTGAAGATGCGGTGAGCCATCGCGGATCAGGCTGCGGATCTGGCTGGAGCCGCCGGCGGTCTCGAAGAGAAAGATCGCCGGCCGTCAGCCGGCGCTCAGGGTTTGTTGCCGCCGACCCAGTTGAAGGAGACGCCGCCGCCGCCGGGGACAGCCATCGGCGTGACGGCGAACTGCTTGTCGCCGCGACCGATCGTCACCGTCCGTCCGACCGCGATTCCCACGGCCGCGCCGAACGCCACGTCGCTCAGGAAGTGGCGCTTTTCCTGAAGGCGGGACGCCGCGATGTACGTGGCAAAGCCGTAGGCCGGCGCGCCGACCTTCCATCCGAAGTGCCGCTGCAGGACTGTCGCCGTGGCGAAGCTGACTGACGAGTGGCCCGAGGGGAACGAATACATCGTCCCGTCAGGACGCTGCCGCTTGGCCGTGAGCTTCACCGCGGCCGTCAGCGCCTGCGTGACGAACTGCGCGCGGAGCAGATCGGCGCCGAGCTCGGAGATTCGTCCATGACCCGCGGCCCGGCCGATGATGTAGGTGGCTGCCGCGCCGGCCAGCTGCATCCGGGCACCGCCAAGGCTCTCGCCCGGCGCGAAGACGTCTTCAAGCGCTCGAGACGACGACATCATGTTGGACGAAGGACGGTCCGCAGGACCTCCAATCGCCGCGATGGTGGCGCCAATGCCGAGCAGCGTCAGCGTCTCTTCGGAAGGCAGCCGCTTGAAATCGATCAGCGTGTCTTCGATCAGGTGGGTGAGAAACCGTCCCTGGGGAGCCGTGACTTCCTTCGGCGGCGTCCGGAACGTATCAGGTGAAGGGGAAAGGGTCTGGGCGACAGCTGGAGTGCCCACATGGAGCAGGGCCGCGACGACCATCGTTCCACAGCTGCACGGGCCCCAACTCGATCGGCTCATAGATCCCCTGCCTGTCTATCGTTCACCGAGCGCTGGAACAGTATACCGTCAGGGCAGCCGTTCGAGACCGACTGTCTGCCACACGCCGGCCGCCGGGCGAAAGTAAAGCGTGACCGGCGTGGACCACGCCGGAAAGTCGGGGTGGACCGTCTGGACGGACGCCGCGACATAGCCACCGGCCGAGAGGATCGCTTCAGGCGCCCGGACGCGAGGCGTCGCGGATCGCGTCTCGACTGGACTGCCGACGGTCTCGCCGGTGTTGTTGTCGTAGCGCGACCAGGTCACCACGTACTCGACAGGAGCCGTCGCAACGCCCGCATCCACGGCCGCGTTGGCAAAGGTCAGGGCGCCGTCTGCGAGGGTGGCGTCTACGAGAGGATTCACGCCGGTCAGCCAGGCGCGGATGACCTTGTCCCTCCGCTCGATCAGGGTGGCGGTCACGTACTCCGCGGCGCCCGGCTCGCTGTATTGCGCTCTGTTCACCACGGCCGCGATCGCTTCGTCTGAAAAACGCGAAACGATCCGCGCCGCCCAGAAGGCGTCGTCCGCCCGCATGTTCTCGAACGCGGGGTTGGGGTATTCAGGCCGCCACAGCAACGGATCGAAGAAGTCCCCTTCGAAGTTGCCGACCGACCTTGCGACCTGCGGATAGTCCACCCCGATCCAGGGACGAACGTACAGGCCGAGAGTTGCCAGTGTCTTGAGTGCCGGGCCCCACTCGAGGATGTATTCGTTGCCGGCGCGCGGACGCTGCGGCACGGTGCTCCCGCTTCCCATGATCGAGCCGAAGTCGAAGATGTAGTGCCGCACGAACCCGCGGCCGTCGGCCTGCTCGAGCATGTCGAGGCTGTTCAGCCCGCGCGAGTCGTCGTGATTGAGCCAGGCCGCGAACACGCGGCTGGCGCGCAGCTCGCGGCGATGCTCGTGCGGATGGATGTCGTTCGGGTCGTCAGGCCGCGTTCCGTAGTACTTGAAGTATCCCAGAGGACGGCCGTCGGCGAACCGGCTCGCGAGCGCCCGGTACTTGCCGTTCGGCAGGCGCGCCGCGCGGCGCAGCACGCGTTCGACGTCCTCCGGCCGCAGTTCGCGCTCGCGGCCGCTCATGTCGACTGTCGTCGCCTTCGGCGAGATCGTCATCGCCGACGGATCGAACTCGACGATGTAGCCCTGGACGACGTTGTAACCGAAGGCGTGATAGAAGGCCGCCCCGATCACCTCGGCCCCGCTCGACATCTCGGGATTGCTCGGAGGATCGAACTTCAGCTGATACAGGCGTCCGGTCGGATCGACGATGCGGAACCCGGGCGTGATGCCTGAGCTCTTCTCCTGCACAATCGGCCAGCCGTCGATGTTCAGCGTCTCGAGCTGGTTCGGGCCTCGCGCGATCTCGTCGCTCGACATCTCGCGTACGCCGATGCGATTGGTGAACCAGCTCGAGTCCGGCACTTCGCCGACGGTGTTGATGTTGAGCGCGCGAATCGCGCGGCGATCTCCGGGCTCGAAGAAGGTGTGCTCGGCAAAGTCGTAGCCGTTGCTGCCTTCGATCTCGACCGCCCCGCTGGCGTCGAGCGCGCGGTCGTCGTCTACCTGGATGGGATCGTCGGGGAAGAAGCGCGGGCCCGTGGTCTGGCCGGTGAGCCACGGAACGCAGAGGAGCACGGCGAGCACGAGGACCAACCGGGAGCCCCTCCTGCTTTTCCCACCAGGCCCATCTGCCCGACCAGCTCCACCGGCTCTAGAAGACATGACCGAACCTGAACACGAAATGTTGGCCGTCGTTGCTGCCGAAGGCGCCCTCGATGCGGAGGAATACGCCGTTGATCGTGCCGAACCTGAATCCGATGCCGTAGTTCGATTCGAGATCGCCGAGCGACAGATCCCCGCGCCGGTCCGTGACCTTTCCTGCATCGTAGAAGATCGCGCCGTCCACCGCAGTGAAAATCTCCCAGCGATACTCAGCCTGAAGAAGGATGAGGTGCTCGCCGCGGAAGCGGAAGCGCCGGTAGCCACGGAGATCGTCGGGGCCACCAAGCGTCCGCTGGAAGTAGAACGGGATGCGCTGTCCTTCGTCGGCGTCCGAGGTCGAGATGTGCGCGTGCAGCGCGAGGACGCGGCGATTCGTGTAGAGAGGGATGTACTGCTGCAGATCCACGTCCACGCGGCTGAAGTTGAACTGGTTGCTCTTCTCGCCGAAGCGCTGGAACGCCACGAAATAGCGGCCGCCTTCGCGCGGGTTCCCTCGCGGCTCGCGATAGTTCAGCTCCGCGAACACTTCGGATCGCAGGAAGTCCGGCTGTCGCAGCAATCCCGGGGCTCCGACATCGTCGAACCGGATGCCGATGGGAAGCTCGTCGTCGTCGTCCAGATCCTCGATGTCTTCGTCGATGTCGTCCGGATCCACGAGGTCGTCGATCGATTGCGCCAGGTGATCGACCCGGCCGCCGACGCTGAACCAGGGTGTCAGGCGGGCGCCGAGCCGGCCGCCGAACCGTGAACCCTCGATGCCGTACTCGGCCCAGTTCCGGCGCAGTGAGGTGGCACCGAGGCCGAAGAAATCCTCGCTCGGGAAGTCGTAGATCTGTCCGCTGAATTCAGCGAAGAGACGCTCGTCGGCGAGGTTGGGGAAGGTCAGCGATCCGTCGATGGTCCAGTAGCGGGCGATCGACACCATGCCCGACACGCCCAGCGTGCCACGGCCGCCGAAGAGTCCCGGACGCTTGAACGCTGGTCCTGCGGCAAAGCCGCCTCCAGGTGTGACGGTTCCGAGCCGCGGATAGAAGCCCTCGGCAGGATTCAGCAGCCGCTCGAGGATGCGATCGTTCTCGACGAGCAGGAGCGCCTTCTCGAGTCCGCCCTGCTGCGGCGGCTCGAGCACCTCTGCCTTCTCCTCGCGCCCGCGCCGAAGCTGTTCGGCGCGGGTTGCCGGCTCCTCGGGTTCCTGCGCCGAAGCGAAGGCCGGGAGGCCGGCCAGGAGGGCCGCCAGGACGATGAAAGCCGGACCGCGCATCACGCCGCCTGCTCTTCGGGTTCGTCGGCGGTGAGTTTGCGGTGTTCGTGCGCGATGCCCACCGCGATACCGAGCCAGATCACGACGAACGCCATGTTGAGCGCCGCGAACTGCCCCACTTCCCATCCGGCGCGAGTGCCGAAGAACACCACCACGGCCTGGAGCAGGTCGCCCATGCGCCAGAAGAACGCGTCGATGGCCTGCTTCGCCTTGTACTTGGCCTCGCGGCTCGTCGGCAGGAAGAGCGCGTGGCGGACCGTGTTGTTCAGCGAGTAGTCCATGCCGTTCTCGAGCGTCTTCGCCCACCGGACGATGGTCAACACGGGGAAGAACGTCATCGCGCCGTAGCTTGCGAGGGCGATGAGCGGAAGCACGAAGAGCGCCCCGCGGACGCCGAGGTACTTGATGATGCGCGAGACGAAGAAGCTCTGCACGACCAGACCGAAGAGATTCACGTAGAAGTAGAAGTCGCTGTAGAACTCGCCGATCCACTCTCCGGCATCCGTGGGTGCGCCCGGACCGCCCGCCGCGATCAGCGCGTTCGCCGTCCTCTCGACGTAGCTGCCGAGCAGGAATTCGCCGATCGTGTTCACGAGGTTGAGCACGACCATCAGCAGCGCGATGTAGAGCAGGTAGCGCTGCGCGAGGATCAACTGGAACCCGCCCTCGGGGCCGAGCGGTTTCTCGGCCGCGTCGGCGCGACTGCCCTGCGTGACCGCCACTCCTTCGCGACGATTCACCGCGACGGTCAGCCCGAGGCAGACGAAGAGACTCGCGGCGGCGATGAGCATCAGCGCGTAGGGGCCGAGCGCGCCGAAAATCGCGGAGGCCACGAGCGAGCCCACCAGTGCGCCAAGCGATGCCCCGAGGCCGACGAGCGGAAAGAGCCGCTTGCCGCGCTCGTTGACGTAGACGTCGTTCGCAAACGCCCAGAGCTGCGCCGGAATCATCAGGTTGAAGATCCCCAGCCAGATGTAGAAGGCGACCCCGAGCCGTGCGCCGGCGTTACCGAGCAGATAGAACGCGACGAGGTTCGACGAGAAGAAACAGATGACGACGGTGATCAGCCGCATGCGGCTGACGCGCGACGCGAACGATCCGTAGAGGGGGACGATCACGAGCAGCAGCATCGCCTGTGCGGCGGCCGAATAGCTCTGCGCGACGGCGCCGCTCTCGCTCAGGATGAGCGCCTGCCGGACCGGTCTGAGGATGTAGTACAGCGCGAAGAAGCTGAAGAGATTTGCCGTGAGGAGCAGCGCGGTGATTCCCTCGCCCGGACGGACATCCGTCACGAACGACAGCACGCGTTCGAGCACACTCTTCGTGGGCCGCTGGGGAAACGGGGTCGTATCTGCCATCGATCGATCGCGCCTGGTGGCCGGGTGTCAGCGGCCCGCGAGAATCCGGCTCGACGCCAGAGCGGGACTCGTCGGATTCACGGTCAGCGGACCGGTCAGTTCCGGGAGGTGGGTTTCCCACCACGTTCGCGCGTGGTCCTGGGTCCAGCCGTCGCAGGAATGGCATCCGCACGTCAACTGGAACATTTCCAAGGCGTCTTGCGGC
>JBFWPD010000051.1:0-14095 GCA_050250175.1 Vicinamibacterales bacterium | reverse complement strand
CCGCGCGTTTCGTGAAACCGTCGCCGAAACTTTCCTGGGGGATAAAGGCCAGCGCGCCGTCACACATCCGCCTCCAACTCCGAAGCGTTGCTATCTCGAGTCCGACAAGGGACGTCTGCTCTTCGACATCGCTACCGATCTCGGTCGCGCGAAGGACGTTCCCGCCGAGGCACATCGCCGGTTCCGCGCGGATCTCCGCGAGCGCGAGGAGCGCAATCGTCAGGAGAGGACAACACAACTCGCGCTCCATGAGGAGAAGAAGCGCTACATCGCCGAATGGGTCACCGCGTGCGGCAGCGACGAACAGAAACTCCGGCAGGCCGACGGAATGCTCCCAATGGATGAAGCCATCGAAGGGATCGCTGACCAGGCCTTCGCGGCGGCGGCGCACCTGCCGCTCTATATGCATGACGGAGCGACCCGGCTGCAGGCATTTCTCCGCGAGTCAACGGGCACGAGCGATATCGTCATCGCACCGGCAGATCTGACAGTGCACAGCGCCCACGCTGTGAAGGCCACTGCTGCGCAATGGGCAGTCGTCCAGCAGCTCCGATCGCAGCTGCCCGATGCCAATGTGGTCCTTCGCGAGCACGTCTTATCGTCAAAGCGTCACAACGGAGCGGGACACCTGACGGTATTTGGCGTCCTTGTGACCAAGAAGCATGGACCGTTCGTGTTGCGACGCGAGTACGTGGTTGAGGAACCGGAAGCGCACGATTGATTGAGTTCGGATCGGCTGTGTTTGACAGTCGCATTCGACCGGCGTAGATTTCGAGCATCTCTCGCTGTGGCCGTCCTGGCCACCCCCTCACGTCGCCCGACGTGAGGCTCGTTCCACCAAGTCGCCCCCAGGGCACGCTGAAAGGAGCACTCCAATGACCGGTACAGGTGTGTCTGCTGTGACCGCGTACACGGCTCATCGGGAATGGGCGTCTCGCCCGCCCGACGAACGGTACGCCAGCGTTCAAGCGCTCTACGATGCGGCTCGCGCCAGGCGCCTCCGCACTGAAGAACGCACCATCGAGACCGTCGCTCTAAGGACCGAAGCGGTGGCGTCCGACGCGCTCGCGTTACGCGACACGACGAATCGTCAGGCCGCACTCACGAACTGGAGCTTCGAGCAGCTCGCCGGCATAGCCGCCGCGCCGCCGAAGTACCTCCGAACGCTGCCCGCTGCGATCGCGTCCGACGCGATCAACCACGGGCTGCGCCGTCAACGTCGCGAGGAGCACCAGCTCCTTGTCGATCGCGACGAACCGTGGACCGTTCACGCGGTCACCTCTCCGAGGTACGCGCGGGTCCACCACGACGAGCTGGCCGGCCGGGTGCTCGACCTCATGGCCCAGCACCCTGCCTGGTCCCTGCCGCTCGGCTACAAGGACGGCGTCTACGGCGCTGAACGGGTTCCGTCCGGCGCCTACCTGGGAGATCGAGACATGTTTCTGTTCGTCGTGGACGGTAACCGCGATCTCGATGATCCGACCGATACGTCGCACGCTGGCTTGTTCCGCGGATTCATTCTCCGGAACAGCGACGTCGGTGCCGCCGCCCTCACCCTGGATATGTTTCTGTTCCGCGCGGTTTGCGCAAACAACGTTATCTGGGGCTTTCGTCACGTTGTCGGCTTCCGGCGCCGGCACGTGGGTGCGTCGATTCAAGAGGCCTGGACGACATCGCTCGATAGCGTCCGGACCGCACTCGACGCCGACCCCGCGCACGATCGACTCGTCCTTCTGCGGGCCACGTCCCAGGAGCTCGGGCCAACGCGTGACGCGGTTGTTGACACGGCTGTTCAGCGACTCGAGCTGTCGCAGAAGCAGGCCGCCGAGGCGTACACCCTGGCGGAAACGTTCGAGACGAATCCCCGTTCGGTCTGGGGCTATGTGCAGGGACTCACGCGTTTGAGCCAACGCACATCCTGGCAGGACGGCCGTTTCACTCTCGATCGCGCGGCCAGCCGCCTCCTGACCACGGTCCACTAGACCCGGTCATTCGCCGCTCGGGCGCAGCCCCGCGGCTCCTTCCACACACAACGGGCGGCGGCACACGCCACGTCCTTTAACCGCCCCTCGCGACGTCCGTCGCGCAGGTGGCCGCCTTCGCTCCCAGAGCCGGGCGCTCTGCCGGAGGTGTCTGCCATGCGCGACGGATCCACACGCCGACGACGCACCAACACGTCGCCAACGGACCAGCGAGTCGTTCATCTCGCTCGTTGGCGAGACGACGACCGCGTCGAAGACCTACGTGCGCTGGCTTTCAGCGCCCGTGGCCTCACGTGGACGCGGCCGTTGTTCGAGGCGCTGCTCGAAGAACTTCACATCAGTGACGACTTCGACGCGCTTGTCGGCCGTACGCCCCGCCCGTCTTCCAGCCAGTACCCGCGGCTGATCGCCGTCGCGGTGCTTGTGAGACACAGCTGGTGTCCTGAAGACCTCGAGCGCACCGCCACGCGGCTTGGGCTACTGCCTGACACCTCCAGTCCGTTGCAGACCACAACGCGCGTACGTCGCCCTCAGGGCCGCGTACGCACTGAAAGGAGATCCACATGTTGAACGAATCGCACTCGCCGACGGCATCCTCTCCCCGCGGTCACCGCGTCAGAGAACTCGTCTGCGCCTACCGTCCCCTGCGCGATGGTGACGGACGCATCGTCGACGTCCCAACCGTCCTCCTCAAGGACCCGCGCACGGCGGCGTCGGTGCTCGCGCCGTTGATCGCTGATCAACCGGTCGAGGTCTTCGCCGTCGCCTGTCTGTCGACCAAGCACCGCTTGCTCGCCTGGCACGTGGTGTCGCGCGGTACGCGCGCCAGCACGCCAGTCTCGATGCCAGACGTCTTCGTGCCTGCGTGTCTGACACCGGGCACGACCGGCTTGATGGTGGTTCACAACCATCCGAGCGGCGACCCCACTCCAAGTCCGGACGATGCGCGACTGACGTTGCGGTTGTGTGCCGCAGCGGACCTCCTCGACTTGCCGCTGCTCGATCACCTCATCGTCGGCGACGCGCACCGGTACTACAGCTTCCGCGAGGCGGGTCTCATGGAAGCCACTTCGTCACGCCAATGAAAACGTACCCACCGCTTCGACGTGCGGATTCTGTGGAAGCGCTCGGCCGCGTCAAGGCTTCGCTCGCTGCGCTCGCCGCTGGCGCGGCCTTGACCCGGACCTCCGCGCTTCACACGGAGGGCATCTATCGAAGCGGCGGGGAGTCTCGAAGAAGGGAGCACACCATGTTCGAACGGTCGCTCACACCCAACATTACGGTGACGATCGGCCATCACACGCGGATCTATTTCGCGTTCGTCACCACGGCCCCGACCGAGCTCGATTCACCGGCGACGGTCACGCTGCACGCGGCCACGTTCGCGGATGTCGTCAACTTCGCAGCGGAAGCCATCACCTTCGACAGCAGCCTCGCTTCGACACCGGCTCGGCTCGTCCTGGTCGACGCGATGGAGCTCGCGTGGCAACGCGCGAAGTATCGCGGCCATCAGCATCGACTGCTCCCGGCGGATCCCGGGCTCGTCGGACTCAACACGCTCCAGCAATGGTTGTGGCAACGGCTTCAGGCGTCTGCGGGAAACCAGGCGGCGTGAAGCGCGCAATTCACTCGTCGACGTTGACCGCTCGCCGAGAGAGCGAGCAATTCAGGAGGTTCCATCATGGTCGTCAAGATCGTCCCGAACGACAAAGGCAACCCGCCAAGCAAACTCGCGGATGCCGAGCTGCATTTCACCGAAGGCGTGCTCGAGGGCTTGAAGCTCGTCGGCTTCGCCGTCTGGGAACGACGCAGCGGATCTGGCCGCAACGTCACGTTCCCTTCGCGCCAGTACACCGTCAGCGGTGATCGACGCAGCTTCGCGTTGCTCCGTCCAGTCGCTGACGCGGCCTCGCAAGAGCGTGTGCGCGATCTCGTGCTGCAGGCGTACGCGGAATACGAGGAATCGGCTACACAGGCGGCTTCGTAAACGTCACACCCGGACGTCGCCATCGTGACGGCGTCCGGGGATTTAATCGAGCGGAGGCAACCATGGTCAGCATTGGATCAATCAGCGGTGTAGCATTGGAAGAATCGTTCCCGGGTTCGCCTCGCAAGACGACCCTGACGGACATTGAGGTAGCGAGTCGTTTAGGGGTCTCACGGTTCACGGTGCGCTCCTGGCGGCTTAAAGGTATCGGACCGCGGTTCCTGAAGATGGGCCGAGCCGTTCGTTACCGGCCTCAGGACGTGGACGATTACGAACGGCAGGCTCTCGTCGAAACGCAAGCCCGGTCCGATCACTCGCCAATGTGATCGCTGCTTGCGGCCGGACGTTGCTGGCACGCCTTGCCTTTCCAACTCACCGATTCGCGCCAAGTGACGTCACCCGCGTCGCTGGCGCGAGCTCTCGACGGGAGAACGGCCATGGCACTCTGGAAGCGCGGTCGACGGTACTGGACGTACTTTTCGGTCAACGGCGTACAGCTGCGTCGTCCGTTGTGCTTGCCGGGTTCACGACTGGCGACAACGAACTGGCAAGAGGCGACGCGGCTCGAGAAGGACGTGATCCGGGCCGCGATGCAGGGCGAACTCGCTCCCCGCGATCCGTCCGTCAAGTTGTTTGCTGCCGTCACCGACTACCTCCAGGCCAAGGAAGCGACCGCAAACTCAAAGCGGACGATCGAATTCGATCGGGAACGCCTGGAGATTGTGAAGCGGCATCTCGGCGATGTGAAGCTGTCGGCGATTAGTCGCAAGACGATTGAGAACTTCCAGGCCAAACGGCGAGTGGATGGTGCGAGCAACCGCACGGTCAACATGGACGTCGGCGCTCTTCGGCAGGTGCTCAGACGGTTCAAGCAGTGGCGCCGGCTCGAGGATGACGTGAAAATGTTGACCGAGGCTGGCGGAGCCCCCGTCGGCCGCGCGCTGACGGTCGACGAGCAGAAACGGCTATTCGAGGCCGCCGCCAGCAATCCGGAGTGGGAGCACGTCTACTGCGCCGCGGTTCTCGCCGCCAATACGTCGATGCGAGGCGTGGAGGTAAAGCATGTACGGCGGCGCAACATTGACCTGCAGAAAGTCTGGGACGTCGAAAGCGCTACCGGTAAAGGCGTCTTGTACGTCACGCGCAGCAAGAACGAGACGAGCAAGAGGCCGATTCCGTTAAACCAGGCGGCGAGAGAAGCCGTTGAGCGCATGCTGCGTCGTGCCGACACCCTCGGTCACAAGGACCCTGACCACTACGTCTGGTGTTCGAATCAGCACCACAAGTTCGATCCGACCAAGCCTGCCGAGAAGTGGGACACAGCCTGGCGAGCGCTTCGAGCCGCGGCCTGCCTGCCCGGTTTCCGATTCCATGACCTGCGACACACAGTGGTGACGGACTTGCTCGAGGCTGGTGAACCGGAGCACGTCATCGAAGCAGTGACCGGACATCTGTCGCGACGGATGCTCGAGCACTATTCGCACCAGCGGCTGAAGGCTAAAGGGCAAATGCTTGCACGAATGGAGCAGCGGCGGAAGAAGGAGACCGCGTAAAGAACCTTGGCGTTTGACGGTATGCTGCAACCTCTCAGCGTCGGCTGCGATATGGCGGTCGGTCTACCATCATTCGGGCTTCGGCCAGTAAGAGGAATGTCGTTTCAGAAGTCCAGAGGAGGTTCGCCATGGCGCCAAGCCTCGGTCTTTGTGTGGGTAGCGTTAATGGAACCCCCTGTGCACACGACAACGGTCGGCCAGCGGCGGCCGTTATCGTTGAGGACGGCCGCCCTATGTGCGCAGATCATCGACGTGGCTATCGCATGACGAAGACAATGGCGGCGCGGGCGGCGCGCGGCCAAGCTCCGCGCAGGAAGGATCCTTCGATCGGAGTGCGATGCATCGGCAGCGTTAACGGAGAGCCCTGCACCCGAGACAACGGCGGTCCCGCCTGGGCAGTTATCACCCTGGACGGTCGCGCTATGTGCTCCGATCACCGTCGCGGCTACAGGATGCTCCAAACCACCCCAGCCATGGGAACCCAAGGCAATACCTCGATCTCACTCGGTAGATGCGTCGGAAACGTAAACGGCGATCCGTGTACGCACGACGGTGGTAATCCGGCATTGGCGGTGATCGAACTCGACGGGCGAGCAATGTGCGCTCACCACCGACGCGGGTATCGAGCACAGCTCACGAATAGTGGTGCCGGTTGGGTCAGCCCGATTCCGAGGGGCACGCGCGTTCTCTACGCAATCGTCGTCAAGACAGGGCGGCCCATGGTCAAGATCGGTAAGGCGATGACCTCTACCCTCTCTACGCGCACCAACGCGGCCCGGTTGTCCGCAGGACAACTGGGCCTCACAACACATCCCGTCGCTACCGTCGTTATCAAAGACCGTCCGCACCGCGGATCGGCGGGCCCGCTATCTCTCAGTTATGAGCACGCGGTCCGCCTAGTCGTCGCCACTGCGCTCGACGGGAAGCTTGGCGCCCACAAGACGGAATGGGTCGACATCCCCGAAAGCGTACTTCCAAGCGTCAACTGGCAACTGCTGCTCGAACAGGCCGTTGCGTGGGTTGATCGCTGGCTGGTCCCAGTCGAAGGCGCCGGCTGCGATCTGCTGCGTCGTACGGTTAATGCCTCGGCCAGTGTCGTCAATTCAGGCGGGGTCTAACATCGTGTGCAGCCGTCGACAACGAGCGGCACGAGGCTCATTCGCGACAAACATCGCTCGCCTTCTTGTCCTCACGCAGGCCGACAAACCTAACCGCGTGTATGGGCTGGCTGGCGTGGCGTCGGGGAGCGTCGAATGCGGCCAGGAATTCATGTGTCCGCGCGATCCAAATCTCGGCCTCACGACGTGCAGCCCGTTATGATTCAGGCCGGAGGGTGGAATTGGTGCCAAGTTCCGGTGTGGAGGCACACGAACCCGCGGTCAACGCCCGCGACCTGCTGGCGGATCCGTTGAGGGAGTACGAACTTGCCAGCGGGACGAAGTAGCGCGACCCTCCACCCGTTCAACCTCCGCGTCGTCGCCGAGGACCTCGTCCGCGTCCGGCGGCCTGACGACCGTGAGCGCTATGCGGCCTCGCAGCGGCAGGCGCGGATCGATCCGAACCCCCATCAGATCGACGCGGTCATCTTCGCGCTCCGGCGGCTGAGAGAAGGCGGATGCATCCTCGCGGACGAAGTCGGGCTTGGCAAGACCATCGAAGCCGGACTGGTGATCGCCCAGAGCAGGGCCGAGGGCGCTCAGCGCATCCTGCTAGTCGTCCCGAAGTCACTGATCGGTCAGTGGCAGAACGAGCTGCTGAACCTGTTCGGAATCCAGGCAACCGAGGACCGCGGCAACTTCGTCGCGCCAGGCGTCTACCTCGTCGGACGCGAATTTGCCGGAAGCGAGCGTGGCTCCGAGCCGTTGGCGGCGGCGCCGCCGTTCGACCTGGTCGTCATCGATGAGGCCCACGAGATCTTCGCCGGGCTCCACAAACGCTACGACCGCGACGGCGCCTACGACGAGGCCTCGGAGGAAGCGCTCATGGCGCACCGTGTGCGCGGGTTCCTCCGAACATCACCGGTGCTGCTGCTGACGGCCACACCGATGCAGAACTCCCTCGCGGAGCTGTGGGGACTGGTCCAGTACGTCGAGCCGACGGGCACACTGCTGGGCGACATCACCACCTTCCGCCAGGTGTTCTGCGCGGACGATGACCGGATCCTGGTGCCGGGTCAGGAGCACGAGCTGCAGCGACGGCTGGCGCCAGTCCTCCAGCGGACGCTGCGACGCCAGGCGCAGGAGTTCCTCGACCGGCCATTCACCGAGCGCCGCTGCCGGCTCTATGAGTATGAAATGTCCAGCGACGAGCGCTCGCTGTACGACGACGTGACCGAGTACCTGATGCAGCCGTCGCTCTACGCCTTCACCGGCAGCCAGCGGCGGCTCCTCCTAATCGGCTTCCATCGCCGCATGGCCTCGTCGATCCCTGCGCTCGCGGCGAGCCTGGAAAACGTTGCCGGCAGGTTGCGGCAGATGGCCGCGGGACGGCAGATGGCGAAGGCGGCGGACGATCTGACCGATCTCGAAGACGACGACGGCGTGGACGAGGCCAATCAGAAGCCTGCGGAGCCTGACACGCCGGGTATCGCCGTCGATCGCAAAGCAGTCGAGAGCGAACTGGCGCTAGTGGAAACCTTCGTCAAGCGCGCCAAGTCGCTGCCGCACGATGCGAAGGCGCGCTCGTTCCAAGACGCCATTCGCGTCGTCCTCGACCTCGGGCGACGCGGCGAGGGAAGCGGCAAGGCCGTCGTCTTCACGGAATCGATCACGACGCAGGAGTACATCAGGAAGCTCCTGCTCGACATGGGCTTGAACGACGAAGACGTCACGCTCTTTCGGGGGACGAACGATCACGATCGCGCAAAGCAGGCGCACGCGCGCTGGCTGGAGGAGGAAGCGCGTCATCTTCCGCCTGGAACGCGCCCGTCGCGCGAAGTGGCCATCCGCCTCGCGCTGGTGCACGAGTTTCGCACCCGCTCGAAGGTGCTGGTATGCACCGAAGCGGGCGCAAAGGGGCTGAACCTCCAGTTCTGCGAGACAGTCATCAACTACGACCTGCCGTGGAACCCGCAGCGGATCGAACAGCGCATCGGCCGCTGCCACCGGTACAGCCAGCAGCGCGACGTCACGGTCGTGAACTTCATCGCGAAAGACAACGAGGCTCACCGGCTGACGTTCGAGATCCTGAGTCAGAAGCTCGATCTCTTCGGCAAGGTCCTCGACGCCTCGGATCACGTCCTGCACGAGCCGAAGACGGACGCGCCGGAACTGGTAGCGTCGGCCGTCTCGCTCGAGTTCGAGACGGACCTGCGCGACATCTACAGCCGCTCCCGGAGCCTGGCCGAGGTCACGCGCGAGATTGCCACGCTGCGCGACAAGATCGGCGGCCGGCGCGAGGCCTACGAACGAGAGTACCGCCGCACGTCGCAGATCATCGAGTCGCGCTTCGACGACGATGTGCGGAAGGTGTTCCGTCACTTGCGCGACGAGCTTCCCGCAGGACTGCTGCAGCTCGATCGCGACATCGCGGACCTGGTGGAGGGCTACCTGGAATCGCATGACGTCGGCTTCGTTCGGTCGGAAGCCGATGGGCGAATCCTGTTCGATGTCGAGAACTCCGTGCCCGCGGCTGTCGGCGAAGTAGTCAACGATGAGCGGCGCTTTGCCACCGGCGACGCCCGTGGGCTCGAGCAGGCGCAGCCGCTCAATCTGCTCCATCCCCTCGTCCAGAGGGCGGTGCACGAGGCGCGACAGTGGGATGGCGGTTCGATCGAGCTGACGCTGCCGCCAGATACCTCGCCGGAATTGAGAACGCTGGCGGGACGAACGGGCGCCCTAGCCGTCGCCCTGGTCGATTACGCGGGCTTCGAACCGGTCCAGCGCCTGGTTGCAGCGGCGGCCATCGATGGTGCGCCGATCGATCCATCGATCGCGGGTCAGTTGTTGCGGTTGAAGGCGGGTCCGGCCGACGGCGTCACGGGACCGGCTGAGGGCGGACATAACATCGATGATGCGGTGGACGAGGCCGTATTCCTCGATCAGCGAGATGTCGAGGAGCTAGAGCAGAAACACTTCGAGCGGGCCATCAGTCAGCTCGAAAGGTTCGTGGACGACAAGGTGCTCGTGAGCCGCCGCGAGCGCACGAGCCTCGCGCAGAAGCTGCGCGCGGCGAAGCAGAGGCGCGACGAGGTCGTGGGCTCGACGGCCAGGGACCGGGTCGAGGCCGAGATCCTTCGCCTGTCGGAGAGAGACGAGGCGCTCGAGCAGCGGATCCAGGCGCTGAACTCGAGGGAAGACGAGGTCTACCGGAAATGGCGAAACGCATACCACGACCTCCGATACCGGGCACCGCAAGTGACGCGGCTGTTCACAGTCACGTTCCGGATAGCGCCGGCGCGGGAGACGTCGTGCTGAGGATCCTCCACACGGCCGATTGGCATCTCGGCCGGCGGTTCCCCACGTTCTCAGAAGAAGCCCAGCGCACGCTCTCGCGCGCTCGGATGGAGGCGATCCCCCGAATCCTAGATCTCGGCCGCAGAAACCAGGTCAACGCGATCCTGTGCGCAGGGGATCTGTTCGACGATCCGTCCCCGAGCGAAGACTTCTGGGAAGGGCTCGCGAAAACGCTTCGCGACCACCCCGGACCACACGTCCCGATCTTCCTCGTGCCGGGCAACCACGATCCGCTGACGTCCGAGTCGGTGTGGGCGGCGAGCCATCCGTTCCGATCCCGGTTGCCCAACTGGGTGCACGTCGTCGATCGCGACGACTTCTTCTACGAGCTGTCGCCGGACGCCGTGCTGTACGCGAGCCCGTGCCGCTCGAAAGCCGCTCAGCACGATCTCGCGCTGGCGCTGCCGGCACGTGACGCGGGCGACAAGCGGATCCGCATCGGCTGCGTGCACGGCTGCACGTTCGACATGAAGGACTACCAGGCGAACTTTCCAATCAGTAGGGACGCGGGCGTCCAGCGCGGCCTCGACTACCTCGCGATCGGCGACACGCACTCGTTCCGCGACGTCACGGAACGCTCGCCGGTGCCGACGGTCTATCCAGGCGCTCCGGAGCCGACCAACTTCGACGAGCCGGATGCGGGCTCGGTTGCGCTGGTGGCGTTCTTCCGCCACGGCATGCGGCCGCGCGTGGCCGCGGAGCCGGTCGGCTACTGGCGCTGGCTCGACGTCCACTGCCGGGACATGCACCAGTTGCGCACCCTGTTGACGCTACCAGAGCTGCAGCGCCACGTGGTGCGACTCAGGCTCGATATGGCGGTGACGCTCTCGGAGGAAAACGAAGTCGAGCGCATCGTCCGCGAACTGCAGGGGACAGAGGCGGCGCACGGGCGCGCTGGCATCCTGCTGGTCGACAAGACCGACCTGCATCTCCTGCCGGGCTCCGCCAACGTCTTTCCCGAAGATCTCCCGCCGGTCGTCCGCAACACCATCGCGCGGCTCGATAAGTTGATTGAAGACGCGGCAGACGAGGCCGAGAAGCTGCGCGCGACGCGCGCGCTCGGACACCTGTACCGGCTGCTGCAGACCCATGAAGAACTCGGGAGCAGAGCAAGATGAAGATCGTCCGGCTGCGCGTGACGGATTTCGCGGCCATCCGCGAAGCCGACATCGATCTCGGCCGGGGGCTGAACGTGCTCTACGGCCCAAACGATCTCGGGAAGTCCACGCTGGCCGAGGCCATCCGACTCGCGCTGCTCCTGCCGCATACGTCCTCGCACATCGACGAGTACGTGCCGTGGACCGGAGGCCAGAGTCCGGTTGTCGAGCTGACGTTCGAAACCGAGGCGCAGCGGATCTGGCGCGTGCGGAAGGAGTTCCGCAAGGGTGGCGGCGCGACCCTGCAGCTCTCGAAGGACGGCAAGGATTTCGAGGACGTCGAACGCGCGCGCGGTGTGGACGCGAAGTTAAGGGAAATCCTGAAGTGGGGCATTCCTGAGCCCGGGGGGTCGCGAGGCAGCAAGGGACTGCCGACGAGCTTCCTCGCGACGGCGTTGCTCTCGACGCAGGCGGACGTGGCGGCGGTTCTCTCCCAAAGCCTGAGCGGCGATCCCAGCGGCACGGGGAAGGAGCGGATCGCCGCGGCGCTCCAGGCCGTGGCGCAGGACCCGTTGTTCGCGGCGCTGCTGAAGGCGACGCAGGCTCGCTACGACGAGGCGTACGCGCCGAAGGGCGGAAAGAAGACCGGCAAGGACAGCGTTTTCCGGGAAGCCGCCGAACGCGTGCGCACGACGCGGGAGCAGGTTGAACTCTGGCAGACGCAGGTCGACGCCTCAGGCGCCGTCGAGACGACGCTTCAGCAGCTCGCGGACCGGAGGGATAGTACCGAAGAAGCCGCTAGCGCCGCGAGAGATCGGCTGGCGGCGCTCGAGGAGATGGCGAAGCAGGCGGCGGCGGTGCTCGCAGCCGATCGGGAAATGATCGCGGCGCGGCAGGACGTCGAGCGCATCCAGCGGATCGACGAAGACATCACGACGTCGGAGAAGAGGCTCGCGGGGCTGGCACGCCAGCTGTCGAGCGCCGAGCAGGCGGCGAAGGATGCCCGGGAGCGCATGGCTGCTGCGGCGGCCGCACTTCAAGCCTTAGAGAAGGACGCGATCGCGGCAGGTCCTGACGCGGCGTCGGTCGACACCGTCGCGCGTCAGGCGCTGGAGCTGCGCCGCGCGGCGGCGCAGCAGGCGGCCGCGGAAGCGCAACGTCGAATCGACGCGCTCGATGCGATTCAAAAACTGGTGGCGGCTTCGGTTAGGGCTGCGGCTGACCATCGCGAGCTTCAGACGGAAGCGAATGCCGCCCGCGAGGTTGGCCTCGAGACGAGCGAGAGGGAGCGCGCAGCGACCGTGGAGCTTCAGCGGCTCGAGGTGCTCGAACGGGCGCTCGAGGCGCGGCGTGCCGATGAACAGGTTGATGTCGCGAAGCGGCGCGTGGACGAGAAGGCGATGCTCGAAGGCCGCCTGGCATCGGCAACCGCTGCGCTCGAGGACGTCGCCGCACGCCGCGCCGGAATCACCGTGCCGCACGCCGCATCGGTGGCGTCGATGCGTCAGCTCGAAACCGAGCTGGCTGGCGCCCGCGGCGCGTTGAACGTCGGCCTCACGGTGACGGTCGTTCCGCGGCGTCCGATCGACGTGAAAGTTAGCAAGGACGGCGAGGTGCCAGATCCGAGCAGAATCGCTGGCACGCTCGAGATCGAAGCGAACGCGAGCCTCGATCTGACGATCGGCGACGTTGCGGATCTCGAGATCCGTGGCGGCCGGCCCGAGGCACAGGCGATCGTCCGGTCGCTCGAGCAACGGTGGACCGATGAGGTCGCTCCCCATCTGGTCGCGGCTGGCGTTGACGGTCTGGGGCGGCTGACCGCTCGAGTCGCCGACGCACAGGCGCTCGACACGGACGTGAAGCTCAAGGAATCCGAGCTTCAGTCGTTGCGACAGCAGCTAGTGACATTCGGCGATCCATCCGAGGAGCTGCGCCGGGCATCGGCCGCCAGGGTGGCGCTCGGCAGCGTCCCAATGGAGATTCTCGCAACCAATCCCATAGAGCTCGGCAGCGATCCTGTGCACGCGCTTCGCGCGGAGCGACAGAAGGCTGCTGCGGCTCTCGAGGCCGCGCGCTCAGCAGCCGCGACGGCTGGGACGAACCAGACGGTTGCCGACGAGCGGAGCCGCGCATCCAAGGCATTGCTGGACCATGCCGATGCCGCGCGAGACGCCGAGCTGTCCCGGTTTCCCAGCGGCTTACCTGCCGAGCTTGCTGCGGCGCAGTCGTCTATGAACGCGGCGAACGACGAGCTGAAGACTGTGGCTGGCGAGCTGGCGTCGCTCGAGCACGTCGCGGCCGAGCGCAAGGCCCGGATCGATGCCGGCCTCGCCAAGACGCGAGCGCTCGTCGCCTCCGAGCGCGACGCGCTCGACGCTGCCGCCGCGACGCACACCGAGGTGAAGACTGGATACGACCGCGAAGCGGGCAGTCTCGAGACACTGCGTGAGCGCCGGCAGCTCGAAGATCTGAATGCCGCCAGTGAACGACTCGAGGAGGCATCCAAGCGCCGAGGCGCGTTGCCAATCCCGAGCGAGATGGTCACGGAGGCTCAGGTCGCCGATGGCCGCGCGGTCTTGGAACGAGTCAATAGCGACCTGACTCGCATCGTTGGGGACATTCACAAAGCGCACGGTGCACTCGAACAGGTCGGGGGCGCCGTAGCGCGCGATCGGCTGCGCGACGCAGTCGAGGCGTTCAACCAGGCCGAGCGCCACGAGCGCGAGGTCGAGGCGGAGTACGAGGCCTGGAACTTGCTCCTGGAGCAGATGAAACAGGCCGACGCCGATCAGGCCAGCAACCTCGGTCAGGTTCTGGCTCCTGCCGTCGCGAAGAACTTCGAGACGTTGACGCAGCAGCGCTACGCAGACGTGCGGTTGTCAGCGCAGCTCGGCACCGAGGGCGTCGTCGCTGCAGGAGGCGTTCGCGCGACGGAGCGCCTGTCGGTCGGCACGCGTGAGCAACTCTCCACGCTCTACCGGCTATCGCTCGCCGAGTACCTGTCGAGCGCGGTTGTCCTCGA
>JBFWPD010000050.1:0-14101 GCA_050250175.1 Vicinamibacterales bacterium | reverse complement strand
CGACCGCCGCCAACACGCCTACGCCGACAGCAACGGCAATGAACTGCGCGTCGCGCGACGCGTCGCCCGCGACGAACACGCCCGGTACGCAGGTGTCGCTGAGCGTGCCGGATTTTACCGTGCCGCGTGTGTTGAACTCGCAGCCAAGGCGCATCGCCAGCGCGTTCTGCTGATGCTGTCCCGTCGTGAAAAACAGCACGTCGCACGGTTCCGCCTCACTGTCTTTGAAGTCGATGCGCTCGAGCATCCCGCGCGAGTGGACGAGCCTCGATACAGGCTCGACGCGGATGGTCACACCGTTGCGGCGAAGGCGCCCCGCCATCCGCCGTTCGAGCCGCACGCCATTGGTGCAGAACACCACGTCGGGGCTCCACGTAACGAGCGAGAGCGCAAGCTTCGCGGCACCGGTGGCATTGCGGCCGACGACTGCGATACGCCGATCGCGCCACTCCCAGCCGTCGCAGTACGGGCAGTGAAATACTGACCGTCCGTAGCACTCCTCGACGCCTGCGATCTGCGGCAGTTCGTCCACCACACCCGTTGCCAGGAGCACGAACCGGGTCCGCTCCGAGGTGCCGTCCGCAAGCCGCACCCGAAAACCTGCTTTCAGCCGCGAGATGCCGGAGACACCGACGCGGCGCCACTGAACGTTGTAGGGCACGAGCTCACGACAGCCGAGTGTGTTGAACTCCGACGGATTGACCCCGTCGCGCGTCAAGTATCCGTGAAGCGCGCGCGACCGACGGTTCCGCGGCTCCCCCAGGTCGCATACGAGCACGCGGCCGCCCGAGCATGAGCGCCGCGCTCAGTCCTGCGGGTCCGCCGCCTGCGACGATGACGTCATACATGCCCGGCCGATCTGCAAGACGCCCACCATGCTGGCCGATGAGCTTGTCAGGATGCGCGACGACGACCGGGCGGTATCGTTTTCGCTCTTATCTTCGGGCCAGGCTCTCTCGGAACACGCACGCGCTGACAGGCGATACAGAAGAAACTGCGACGCTCCCGGGTTCCGTGCACTCGACGTGTCACCTTGCCTGCGCAAAGGGAGCAGACGCTCCGGCCGTAGATCTCCAGATTCTTGCGAAGGGCGAACTCGCGGCGGAGCTCGAGGAACCGGAACGAGAAGACGCGGGCGTCGGTGACGATGCGCTTGAGTGCCTGTGGAGAGAGGGACGAGACCGTCGCGAACGGACTGTGCCGGGTACGAAAGAGCACCTCGTTCTTGATGATGTTGCCGACACCGCCAAAGATCGACTGATCGAGCAGCACGTCGGCGATCTGCGCGTTGGGATGCCTTCGCATCTTGCGGATCGCGGCACGCGGATCCCAGCTGTCCGAGAGCACGTCGGACGCGAAGTCGTACTCCACACGTGCATCGCCCGACTTCAGGAACCGGAGCGACGCGCTCCAGACAGTGATCTCGCCGTTGCTGAACTCGAGGACGAGGCGCGGCGGCCCTGACCGCCGGTAGTCGCCGGTAACCGGCACGCCTTCGACAGTTGCGGCAAACGTGCCCCACAGCATGAAATGGACGCGGAGGGCAAAGGAGTCGAACTGGAAGACGAGATGCTTGCCCCACGAGAAAATGCGGCGGATGCGCTTGCGATGCAGGCGTTCTATGCCGATCCTGCTGTTGCCGCTGACGCGACAGACCATGCGCCCGGCGAATGGCTGCAGCTGCTCGGCCGCGAGAAAGAGCGACGGGCCTTCCATCCCGCAGTGTCGTCTCGCAACTCGCGGGCCATCGGCGCGCCTGAGAACGCGGCCGTGCGCTTCCGGTCAGTCCAGCGAAGGCCGCGACGAGCCGCCAAGCAGCGACGTATTGATTGTCGCCGCGAAATGCCGACCCTCGTCGCCGCCGAATCCCAGCGAGAAGCGCATCATCGGAAAGCCGCCCGCGACGACGGTCAGTCCGGCGGAGTAGCTGGTGCGAAGCCGATGACGGGCGAGGTCGGCCCGGCGCGTGGCCACCATGCCCTGCTCGGCCCCGATCCAGGCGCCAACCGGACCGTAGATCGTGTGGTCGATGCTCTGCTGGAACAGCATCAGATGGGGACCACGGAAGCGGTAGTCGTCGAACGCCTGGAGCATCGCCACTCCGTCGATGTCCTGTCCGCCGAGTGTGGGCTGGAAGTAGAACGGCACGGCGGAGCCGTCCGGGACGAACGACGTCATGTAGAGAGCGCGAACGGAGAGCGCTCCGCGGCGGTCGCGCGAGATCGGCGGGCACGTCTCTCCGCCGACGGCGACGGCGCAGTCGTTCGGAACGTTCGCCGCACGATCCTCGACAGCCATCGAACGTCCGTAGAACGGCACTTCGTGATGCAAGTCGACCGTCCACCGGCTGAACGACGAGCGGCTGTCGCCGTCCGCAAGGTACTGACTCAGGGTCGTCGAGTAGTTCAATCGGAAGCGCTCGCCGAACGACGGACGGATCCGAATCCCCTCGGCCAGCTGGAGAAACCCCGGCTGCTCGCTGAGTCCCGGCGCGGTCGCGTCGGTGTGGACGGCAAACACCGACGGCACGGCGTCGTCCCCGCCCTCGCCAAGCTCGACGAACCGTCCGTTCACTTCACCAGTCAGCGACAGGTTGAGGCCACGGGCAAACCGGTTGACGGGGAGCACGGCGTTCAGACCGACGATCGTCTCGCGCATCTTGAAGTCGGCCCGCGCATCGCGCGATGTCTCGTCCCCGAGTCCGAAGAAGTACAACCGGGGAAGCACGATGCTCTGCGCGTAGAGTCCGCCGACAAAGTGTGAGCGCGTCGCGAGATCGCTCGCATCCGTCCCGGGACCGCCATCCGTCACGACGACAATCCCGGGCGGCGGCGTATGAACGAACTTCATGTAACCGCCGGCGCGCCACGCGCCCTTGAAGGTCCGCACCGCGTCAGCGCTCCAGCTGAGGCGCCACATTTCACTCGGTGCGTGCGTGGTCACGAACGCCAGACCGAGACCGAATCCATTCTCAGGCGACAGACTTCCCTGCGCCAGATGGAGTGGCTTGCCGGTCGCCAGAACCATCGCGCAGCTGCCGATCGCGGAGAAGGACACGCCGTCGCAGCTCTCCTGAAGCCGTTCACGCTCCCTCCGGAACTCCGCCGCAATTCGACTTTCCTGCGCCCACGCCTGGTGCGATGTCGCGGGGGACAGCAGGATGATCGCGGCAGCCGCACACGCCAGCCCGCGAATCATCGACCACTCCTCCGCTTCGCTCGCTTCCTCGATACTGTCTTTCGGCCGCGCATGCGTGCCGCCGGCGCGGGCTTGACGGCTTTTCTGGTCCTCTTCTTCCTGCCCTTCGCCTTCGCCTTCGCCTTCGTCTTCGTCTTCGTCTTCGTCTTCGTGCCTTTCCTGTTCCTCGTGTTCTTCGTGGCCTTCGCGTTCTCTAGAGCGCGACGCCTCTGGCGAGCTGGCAACGCTGCGGTGCTCGCAGCGGGCGCATCCTGAGCAGGGACACCCGCGCCAGCCACCGGCGGAGCGCCAGCGCCTGCGGTCTGCTGCGCGGCTTCAGGATTGAGAACGCGCGCGACCTTCCGGATGAAGTCGGCGACCTGTCCTTCGGTCTTCACTCGCGTCGCGTTTGGCAGCGGGTTGTCTTTCGCGCCGGGAAGGCGCTCCGCGACAGCCTCGAGCTGCTTCACCTGATTCCGGAGGAGCTCAGATGCGGGACGGTTCTTGTTGAAGGCGCTCCTGGGGGTCCTGGGGACTCGAATCTCGGTCATGGCTCCTCGACTCACGCCAGACGGAACGTCGGCGCATCGGTACGCATTTCCGGAAGCGACAGGAGGTCGAGAAAGATCTCGGCATCCTTCTCCCTCGGCGATCGCCGATCGAACGGGCCGATGAAGTGCTCGGTCACCGTTGCTGGAATCGACGCGTGCTCGAACGTGCGGCCTCCCACCACGGTGCCCCTGGGCACCCAGGGCGAGATCAGGATGGCAGGAACGCGCACGCCAAGCCGATCGAAGAAGAACGGACGGCCGGTACCCGTCTTCTCCGGCTGCGCGTGAAACTGATCGCGGATGCAGAAGGGAGGCGGCACGTGATCGTAGATGCCGCCGTGCTCGTCGTAGGTCACGAGCAGCGCAGTGCTCTCCCACAGCGCCGGGTTGTTGCGGATTGCGTTGTACACCGACGCAATGAACCGCTCGCCCTCACCGACATGATGATCCGGATGCTGATCGCTCGCGATGAGCGCCGCCCCGTCGTCTGCGGTGTGGTCCGTGTAGTTCGGTTCCACGAAGGAATAGTGCGGCAGCTCTCCGGTCGCGCAGTCGGCGATGAACTGCCGGTAGGTGCCGAAGACGCGCGGCTGATTCTGGAGGAGATTGACCACCTCCATGGTGGAGCTCGCCTGGTCGTAGTAATAGAGCTTCGACGTCAGGCCCTCGTCGAGCATCCGTTCGTAGATGCTCTTGAACTCCTGATTCGCGTACCAGAGCTCCATCCCCACATGTCCGAACGACGTTCCGTAGTGTGCGAACGCGCGATTGCACAACGTCGGTCCGGGAACGGACGCGAACCATCCGTTGAACACCGCGAACTCACGCGCCAGCGTGGTCAGCACCGGCAGCTTCTCCGGCGCGAAGCGATACATGATCTTTCGCGAGTGCTTCACGTCGCGCCGCTGGTTCCAGTAGCTCTTGATGAATCCGCCCATCGTCGGCACGCGATGGTCGGAGGCGTCGCCGTTGTAGATCTGAAGATCGACCGCCGGGAAGTGGTGATCCGGGTCGGGATTGAGCTGTCCCTGGAACTTCGCCAGCGGCTCGGCCAGGATCTTTTTGCCGGTCGTATCGAAGTTGCAGGACGTCTCGGTGACGCCGTCGATTCGAGGATCGAACGCGTTCAGCCCGCCCAGCATGTGGTCGAACGAGCGGTTCTCCATCATCAGCACGACGATGTGCTTGAGCTTGTCGAGGCCTCGCGGCATGGGTCTGGTCCGTCAGAAGTGGGAAGGGCGGAACTGGATGGCTCCGCGCTGATCAGCGCAGTATGCAGCAGCCCTTCCCCGTCCCGACCGAATTCAGGTTTCCTTTCGGCTAGTGCGAGGCAGACGTGTCACGTGCCATCGCCGCGAGCGCCGGGAGCGAGTCGGCTTCGCTCGCCGGCTTGTCCTTCCGCCAGCGAAGCATCCTCGGAAAACGGACTGCGATGCCCGACTTGTGGCGCGCGGAGGGAGCAATCGCCTCGAACCCGAGCTCGAAGACCTGCAGCGGCTCGACGTGGCGAACGGGCCCGAACCGCTCGATCGTGTGCCTGCGAATCCAGCGATCGAGCTCCTCGATCTCGGCGTTCGAGAGTCCTGAGTAGGCTTTGGCGACAGGGACCAGCGTGCCTTCGTGCCAGACGCCGAACGTGTAGTCGGTCAGCAGGCTCGCGCGCTTCCCGCTCCCCGGCTGCGCGTAAATGAGGACCGCATCCATCGTGTGCGGCTCGATCTTCCACTTCCACCAGTCGCCGCGCTTCCGGCCGGCGCCGTACGGAGAGTCGAGCCGTTTCAGCATCAGGCCCTCGACGTTGCGCGACCGCGACTCCTGCCGGAGTGCGGCGAGCTCGTCCCAGCCGCTCGCCGCGATGGAAGCGGAAGGGCGGATCACAGCAACCGACGACGGGAGCAGTGTCTCGAGCTGTCGACGGCGCTCCGCGAGCGTTTCGCCACGGAGATCGCGGCCGTTCACCTCGAGAAGGTCGTAGGTCATGAAGACGACGGGAACTTCGCGCGCGAGACGCGCGACATCCTTCTGCCGGCCGATGCGCTGTTGCAGCGCGGAGAATGGAAGCGGAAGGCCTTCGCGGAAGGCGAGCACCTCGCCATCGAGCACGGTCCCGTCGGGCAGACGACTGGCCGCCGCCGTGACCTCGGGAAACCGCTCGGTGATCAGCTCCTCGCCCCGGGACCACAAGTAGACGCTCCCTCTGCGGCGCACGAGCTGCGCCCGGATGCCGTCCCACTTCCACTCGACCAGCCAGGCACTCACATTGCCGAGCGTCTCGGGCGAAGCCTCCAGCGGCGACGCCAGATAGAACGGATACGGGCGGGACAAATCGGTGTCCGTGACCGATGGCGAGACCAGCTGCGTGAACCACTCGCCCGTCGTCGGCCACTCGCCCATCAATCTTGCTGCGATTGTCGTCGTCTGCAGGCCGGCC
This sequence comes from Vicinamibacterales bacterium, assembly GCA_050250175.1. Taxonomy (GTDB): domain Bacteria; phylum Acidobacteriota; class Vicinamibacteria; order Vicinamibacterales; family CAVVIG01; genus JBFWPD01. The sequence continues at coordinate 7,942 of JBFWPD010000050.1, read as the reverse complement.
ATCTGTGCCAGAGCTCGAACCACCAGTCCCTGGGAGACGCCGAGCCGCAGCTCTCCCGTCAGCATCTTGAGGAGCACGAGGCGCTCGTTGCGATCGAGCGTCCTGACCCACCCGATCACACCGGCCTGCTGCTCCGCCGGCGTCATCTGCCGTAGCGCGAGCACGCGATCCTCGAGCCAGGCGGCGAGACTCAGCGGCGCCGCGGGCTCGACGTCGAGCTGATCGAGCATCAGCGCCGCGGTCTCCGCGCCGTCACCCACGGCCGCCCACGACTCTTCGAGCAGCCAGGATTCGAATCCCGTCGCTGCGAGCGTCCACTCGCCAATCGCGGCCCAGGGAAGCAGACGCTTCAGCCGCCGCCCGGTCAGAAAGAACACCGCCCACGCGGCATCGTCCGGGGGCGCGCCGGAGAAGTAGCGCACCATCGCGTCGACCTTCGCATTGGTCGAAGTCGTCTGATCGAGCTCGGCAAACAGCGTGGCGAATCGCTTCACGCGGAAGCCGCCTCTCCTTCCCACGCAGAGCGGATGACGCCGCTCTCGATGCCCTGCGAACGGAGGTACCGTGCGAGAGGTTCCGGGTAACCGTGGGTCGTCAGGACGCGCGATGCGCCGACGTCCTTGACGGTCTGCAGAAGTGCGGGCCAGTCGGCATGATCGGACAGAACGAAGCCGCGATCGACGTTGCGCTGCCGGCGCATGCCTCGGACCCGCATCGTTCCGGATGCGAGCCCGTCCGAGAACTCTCCAAGACGACGCATCCAGGGAGTGCCGCGAGCGGACAAAGGAGCGAGCACGAGTTCGCCGGTGACCGCTTTCCCCTTGGCGCGCTCGATGAGCACCTCGGTGGGAAGCATGGCGATACCGGCACGGCGGTAGGCGCCGGTCATTGCCGCCATCGCCCCGTGCACGAGCACGGGACGATCCGTGACCTCAGTCAGCGACGCCAGAATCCGCTGCGCCTTCCCAAGCGTGTAGCAGAAGAGCAACGACGTCACGCCACGCGCACGGTTCTCCTCCCACCACTGGTGGATATCGGCGACGACCTGACGGGCGGGATCCCATCGGAAGATCGGAAGACCGAATGTGGATTCGGTGATGAATGTGTCGCAGCGAACAGGCTCGAAGGGGCCGCACGTCGGGTCCGCCTCGCGCTTGTAGTCGCCCGAGACGACCCACACGCCCTGGTTTCCTTCGATCCGCACCTGTGCCGAACCGAGAATGTGTCCGGCCGGGTGAAAGCTGACAGTGACGTCGCCGATTCGCAGCGGCTGCCCGTACGGTGCCGCTTCGACGACGGCTTCCGGAAGGAGACGGCGTTCGAGCACCGCCCGACAGGAGTCAGCGCAGAGATACGAGCGGCTGCCGGCGCGCGCGTGATCGCCGTGTGCATGGGTGATCACGGCACGATCTACGGGTCCCCACGGATCGATGTAGAAGCCGCCAGCGGCGCAATACAGGCCGTCGGGCCGTTCCTGCAGCACTCTCTGATCTTAGAGAGCGCCTTGGCGTGGTGTCACTGGCAACGCTGCAGAGCTCGATCCGAGGTACGCTTGCCAGTCCCATGTCCGATCCGTTTCCCGGCCCTCTCTCGCCGGAGGTGCGTGAAAACCCGTACCCCTGTTACCGCTGGCTGCTGGCGGAGCGGCCCGTGTATCACGACCCCCAGGAGGACTACTGGGCGATCAGCCGCTACGCGGACGTCGTAGCCGCGAGCCGGAACTACGTCGTGTTCTCGTCAGGCCAGGGGATTGGCGAAGTGCGCGACCGGAGACCCACGGTCGTCTCGACGGATCCGCCGGAACATACGCGCTTGCGCAGGCTTGTCAACCAGGCGTTCAGCCCGTCTGTGATCGAAGCGATGAGGCCACGCGTAGAGCAGCTCTGTCATCAACTGATCGACACGGCGATCGTGGCGGGGAGTTTCGACCTCGTCAAGGATCTTGCCGTCCCTCTTCCGGTGATCGTGATCGCCGACATGCTCGGGTTCGAGCCCAAGCGCTATCGCGATGCCTTGCGATGGAGTGACGGACTCGTCGCCGTCTTCAGCAACCCGGATACGGGGAAGGCGCTGGACCTCTATTCGAGAACGAGCCCCCAGTTCTTCTTCTACATAGGCGATCTCATCAACAGGCGCCGCCACGATCCGGGCGACGACCTGATTTCCCTCATGCTCGACGAGGACGAGAATGGCGACCGCCTGACAGCCAAGGAGATCGCGTATTCGTGTGAACTATTCCTCGCGGCGGGCAACGAGACCACCGCAGGATTGATTGGAAACGCGGCGCTGGCGCTCGCGGGCCATCCGGACCAGGCGCGCGAGGTGCGCGACACGCCGTCCCTGATTCCGCGGCTCGTCGAGGAGGCGATTCGGTACGACGGCCCAACGCAGGCATTGTTTCGGACGACCACCACTGCTGTCTCCCTGCACGGCGTCGAGATTCCGGCGGGCGCCAAGATCGCGCTCATGTGGGGCGCCGCCAATCGGGACCCCGAAGTCTTTCCCGAGCCCGACAGTTTCATCGCGGCCCGTGATCCGAATCCCCACCTCGGGTTCGGTCATGGCGTGCATCACTGCATCGGCGCACCGCTCGCGCGCCTCGAAAGTTCCGTCGTCGCCAAAGTACTGATCGAACGCTTCTCGCGACTGAGCCCCGATCCCCGAAGGCCGCCCATTCGCCGCCTGTCGAGCTCGATCTTCAGAAAGCTGGAGAGTTTTCCGATGTCATACGAGCTGCGCTAGTCGAATCCGGTATCATTCGCGCTTCCAATGCAAGTGAGTCGGGAGAAGATTCGTGGACGCTGACGTTGCGATTGTCGGCACCGGACCGGGCGGCGGCATGGCCGCCTGCATGCTGGCGGCAACAGGACTCAAGACGATTGTGCTCGAGAAGAGCGCGCTCCCCCGTCCAAAGGCCTGCGGCGGAGCGATGCCCGACCAGATGCGACAGATCATCAGCTGGAACTTCGACGACGTGATCGAGTGTCGCGTCTCACTGGTGAAGAACCTCCTGAATCACTCAGCGGAAGCGATCCTGCAGGAAGTCGCCTCACCCATCCTGCTGGTGAACCGCGCGCGGTTCGATCACCACTTCATCGAGCGAGCGCTCGCCCTCGGCAAGGATGCGACCCGGCTGAGGGAGGGCTTCAGGGTCAGCCACGTACGTGAGGATGAAACCGGCGTGACGATTCGTGGTCTGGACGGAAGCGAAGTCCGCGCGCGCTATCTGATCGCAGCCGACGGCGCTTACAGCCAGACGGCACGTTCGCTTGGTCTCGACCGGGGACCGTCAGCCTGCGTAGCCCTCGATGCTGAAGTCGAAGTGACGCCGGAGGTCTACGCGACTGAGAAGGACCGGGTGACTTTCAACTACTACTGCCTGCCGAATGGGTATGGGTGGATATTTCCCAAGGCCGGCATCCTCAGCTGCGGCGTCGGCGCGTGGAAGGGCCGCGTCGATCTGCGCCAAGCGCTCGACGACTTTCTCGCCAGAAGCTTTCCGAAGGGCAGCATCCGCTCGGTTCGTATATCGGGTCAGGCCATCCCGTTGTATTCAGGTTCCCGTACCCTCGCCACGAGGCGCGTCTTCCTGGCAGGCGACGCCGCCAGCCTCGTGGATCCGATTCTTGGCGAAGGGATCCGATTCGCGGTCATCAGCGGTGGTCTGGCGGCGAAGCTCGTTCACGAGCATTTCGAGTCGGGTGCAGACATCAGCACCGTCTATCAGCAGGAGATCGCGCGCCTACTGGGCCGGTCGCTCGATCGTCTCCTGCGGTTCGTCTCTCCGGTCTTTCTTCAGGCCCCCGACTTCTACTATCGACGATTCATCCGCGAGGGCAACAGCTATGTCAGCCCCGGCCAGCAGATCGCGGCCACGGCGAGTGCCTTTCCGGCAGCGAGGCAGCAATGAGTCAGCAACCCGGTCGTGTCCGTCCCGCAGAGCATGTACTTTCCCAGGAGCTCGAAGGAGAGACGGTCCTGCTCAATCTCGAAACCGAGCGTTACTTCGGACTGGATCGCGTTGGCACGCGGTTCTGGCAGCTCTTGACGGAACATGGATCGTCCGAGACGGTCGTGACCCGGATGCTGGAGGAGTTCGAGGTCGAGGAAGCCGCACTCCGTGCCGACGTGGACCGGCTGCTCGAAGCGCTCACCTCGGCAGGACTGGTGATCCGCTCGGAATGATGCCGTGAGTGGCTTCGCTGGCATTCTGAACCGGGACGGAAGACCGGTCGACAGGTCGCTGCTCGATCGTATGGCGGCATACATGGGCGGCTTCGCGCCCGACGCGCAGGACGTGTGGGTGGACGAATCGACGGGCCTGTGCCACGCGCTCCTCAAAGCCACGTTCGAATCAGAACGCGAGCGTCAACCCTGCAGTCTTGACGGGCATGTCTGGGTCGCAGCCGACGCGCGCATCGACGGCCGCGCGGAGGTCCTCGCTGCGCTGAGAGGCGCCGGCCGCTCGATCGAGAACGACGTTCCCGATCCCGAGATCATCCTTCACGCCTATCACGCATGGGGGGAAGAGTGCGTCGGTCACCTTATCGGCGACTTCTCGTTTGCGATCTGGGACACACACCGGCAGACGCTTTTCTGTGCGCGCGATCACTTCGGCGTCGTGCCATTTTTCTACGCTGAGACTCCCACGGGGCTAATTTTCAGCAACGCGCTCAGCTGCCTGCGCCTCCACCCGGACGTTTCGGATCGCCTGAACGAACGGGCCATCGGCGATTTCCTGCTGCTCAGCATGAACATGAACGTCGACACGACCATGTTCGAGGAGATCAGGCGACTGCCGCCCGCGCACACGCTCACGTGGCGCGCGGGCTCGATGAGACTCCGTCAATACTGGGTCCCTCCCGAGCGCGAAGTGCACGTGCGTCAGCGGCCACAGGAGCATGTCGAACGGTTCGGCGCGGTGTTCGAGCTGGCAGTTGCCGATCGGCTTCGCACCGATCGTGCGGGCACGCAGATGAGCGGCGGCATGGATTCGACGAGCGTGTCCGTTGTCGCGAAGATGGTACTTGCTGCCAGGGGAAAGCCCTTCGATCTGCGGGCGTATACGATCGTCTACGAATGGCTGCTCAAGGAGGCGGAAGGCACCTACTCGAATGCGGTCGCGACTCACTCCGGGATTCCTGTCGAGCAGTTGCGCGCGGAGGAGTTCATCGTGCAGGAACCCGATGCCGAGCCGCGCTGGCCGACGCCCGAACCCGCCCCCATCGCCAATCAGACGGCGGAACACGAGATTCTGCGCCGGATCTCCAGCTTCAGCCGCACGATGTTCACGGGTTTCGGAGGCGATCCGCTCTTCGCCTATCGGCGGTCGCCCTGGACCGTCAGCATGTCGCGCGGGCGGCTTGACGAAGTGGCCTGGGATGTATGGCAGTCAGCCTGGCTGTTCGGCGAGATTCCACCGCCTGGCATACGCACGGCGATTCGCCAGCGGCTCGCCCGCCCCCCCGCGGCCCCAAAGGTGCCTGCGTGGGTGAACGCGGATTTCGCACGGCGGCTGAACCTCGCTGCGCGGATCGAGGAGCTCCACGCGATGCGCCCCTCCTTGACTGACCTCCGGATGATGCGATCGCCATACTGGACCAACCTGTTCACATGGATGCATCCGGCGTTCCATGGTTGCGCCGTCAGAGTCGTGATGCCTTTCTTCGACGTCAGACTCGCCCGTCTGGTGGCGACCATTCCGCCGGTGCCGTGGCGCTCGAAAAAGCGCCTGCTGCGTGAGGCGATGCGCGGTCTGTTACCGGAGACTGTCCGACAGCGGCGAAAAACGCCGCTCTACGTTCCAGCAGACGCGTCTGGCGACGGTAATCCGTGGTATAAGCTTTCGTCTCGGGCAGAGCAGCAGGCCTGGCGCAACGCTCTCGTCTCGACTGCCGACATCACCCCATACGTGGACGTGAAGCGTGTGCAGTCGTTTCTTGCGGCAGCGCGCTCGGAGGGAACCGGCGCAATGCCCGTCGGGTGCATTCAGCTGGCGTACTGGCTTCGTCATCAGCGTCGTCCAGCCAGCGCGTTGACCAAGCAGGAGGCGTGATGTCACATTCATCTGAACTCGGACAGACACAGGGAACGCGAAACGTGAAGAAGGAAGCCAAGAGAGCCTACCAGACACTGCACCTTCGCGAGTACGGACACGTACGAGAAATGACGAAGACGACCATCGTCGGCGCTTACATCGCGGACGGCGGAACGCCTCCAAACATCTACACTTCGTGAGCGAAGCGGCAGCGATCTATGGCCTCACGCTGATCGCCAACTGCAGGCTGCCAGGCCTGCGCTATGCGGCCGACACAAGGCAGACGGATGTCACGTTCGAGTTGTTCGACAGTCAGCCTGCCGCCGTACCTCAGGTAGCGGCCATCTCCTGGGACGACCAGACACTCATTGAGACTGACGGCGGGCTGCACAAGGTCTGGTCGGGAACCGGGACCGATGGCACGTTCCGGCGCCTCTCCTACGGAAGCGAGATTACCGGCGGGGTGATCGAGTTCGTCCTGAACCCGCCGGGAAGCCGCATCTGGGCCTTCCGTCATTCCACTCGTGATCGCGACCCGATTTCTACAAGCGCCGTAGCTTCCCTTCTCGCGGGCTCCGTTCTTCCACTCCTCTTGCGGCTGCGGGGCACGTTGTGTCTTCACGGAAGCGCGGTCGCCATCGGCGATCACGCCGTCGTGCTGGTCGGAGGGAAGGGCGCTGGCAAATCCACGTTGGCCGCCGCACTGGCAGCGACTGGTCATCCCGTGCTTGCGGACGACGTGGTGGCGATCACGAGGGGGACCGGGGGGTATCTGGCCCATCCGGGCTATCCGCGTTTGCGCCTGTCGCCGACCACGTTGAGTGCGTTGAAGACGTCCGCGGAAGGGCTGCCCCATGTACTCCCCCGCGTCGAGAAGCGCTACGTCGAACTGCAATCCGGCAGCGCCCGCTCCTGGCGGTTTCAGCCCGGGCCTCTGAAGCTTGGCGCCATCGTACAGATTGCCCGTCACGCGAAGCCGTTTCCGTTGATTGTGGAAATCATGTCACCCGCCGATCGGATGTCGACTCTCTTGAGCCACGTCTCCGTGAAGGGAATCCCCCTCGACCCGGCGCAACAGCGACGAGAGTTTGTCGCATTCGGTCAACTGACATCGACGGTTCCGGTGCGTCACCTGGGCTGTCCCGCCGGGCTCGAGCATCTCGATGCCACGAGGGACGCTGTCGTCCGCGCCACGATGAAGATGGTGCAGGGCGCCGCATAGTCCGCCGGTCCGGCCGCGGAGAGGTTTCGTGCGCCCGACGCTTGCTGATTCTTTCGACGTAGTGGCCCCGGCGCTCCCGCCGGCGCTCGTACCTCGCAACGCAGTGCCTGCGCTTCGCCGTTGGGCAATGCAGCTGCCTGCGATCGCGTATGCGGGGTTTGAAACGCCTCTCTCAGCCGCGTCGCGCGTCGATTTCCAGCAGTGCATTCTGGCCGAACCCTCCGAGATACGACAGGCGGTCTCGCGTTTCGCCGAGCACACGGACAATTCCGACGCGGATCGACATCAGGCGTGGCAGCGAGTCCTGGAGCTCCTGCGGGTCTGGAGCACCCCATCGTCGTTGCTTCACGACACGGTCGATGACGTATGGCTGGAGCTCGACGGGCGGCCGTCGCAAGGCGACTTGCCCTCTCCGTCGGTGTTCTTCGGAATCAGGCGTGAGGTCTGGAGCACCAGCGACCGGTCAGCCGTCGCCAACGCGGCGCTGCAAACGTTGGTGGACGCCAGTGCCCGAGAGACGATCGGCCCAATCCTCCAGCGGTGTCTTCTCTTTCCAGGAGCCGCGGTCAGCCATCTCGGCGTGATGCTTGCGCGAAGGACGAATGCGCTTCGCGTGAACGTGAAAGGCCTGCGCCCAGAAGCGCTTGGCACCTGCCTCACGGACATTGGCTGGCCCGGTGACA
>JBFWPD010000049.1:0-14152 GCA_050250175.1 Vicinamibacterales bacterium | reverse complement strand
TTGACCGCAGCGACGAGCTGCTTTTTCTCTTCGGGAGAGTTCGGCGCTGTCGCCAGCAGCCGCTTCGCACGCGACGTAACGACATGCTCGCCTTCTGCAGGGAGAAATCCGAGGACTCTCGCTGCCTGCATGCGGTACCGCACGTGCCGTTCGGAGAATCCGGTCTGTTCTGCCAACACTTTTACGGGGACATTCGGGGCCGTCGCGATCGCCTCCAGCAGACGGCGAACAAGCCCGAGCTTGTCCGCCTGCGGCACGTCGCTGGTCTTGAGCTTCACAGTTGGGCTTCCAACCAAAGATCTTAGCGAAACGACGTCGGGTCTGGAAGCTGCTGAGCACCTACGTGACCCGGCCTGTCACACCTTCAGTTAAACTGTGGCGTGCCCAGCGCAGCGAGAGTCGCTACGGAGACCGTCCCCCCACCCCTCAAGTGGGCTGGCGGTAAACGCTGGCAAATACCGCACTTATTGCCATTTTGGCACGCGCACACGTCGCGCCGTCTCGTCGAGCCGTTCTGCGGCGGTCTCGCCGTGTCGCTCGGGCTTCGACCACGAACCGCCCTGCTGAACGACGCGAACCGTCACCTCATCAATTTTTACGTCTGGCTACAGAAGGGTCTGCCACTCTCTGTCCGCATGGAGAATGACGAGCGGCTGTTTTACAACCACCGGGAGAAGTTCAACGCGCTCGTCCATGCAAACAAGGCGGAATCGCGCGAAGCGGCCCAGCTGTTCTATTACATGAATAGAACCGCGTACAACGGGCTCTGTCGCTTCAACAGTCGTGGTGAATTCAACGCGCCGTTTGGGCAATACAAGACGATCCCCTACGCGAAGTCATTCGAGGCATATCGGGACGTGTTCGCGGATTGGGAATTCAAGTGTGGCGACTTTGCCGCGCTGCGTCTTGCCGATGACGACTTCGTCTATGCGGACCCGCCCTACGACGTCGAGTTCACGGCGTATTCGCAAGGTGGCTTCTCGTGGGAAGACCAGGTGCGCACCGCTGAGACGCTGGCGAAGCATCGAGGCCCGGTCATTCTCGTAAATCAAGCCACAGAGCGCATCAAGACGCTGTATCGCAAGCTCGGATACGACTTGGAGTACCACGACGCGCCGCGCCGCATCAGCTGCACCGGCGACCGCACGCCTGCGCGAGAAGTCTTCGCCACGCGCAATCTGTGACAAAACGCAACACGAATACCGGCGCGGTGTTGGAAGCGATGGTTCTTCCGGCGCTTACGCGCGGTGGCTATACGTGTCGTCGGCAGGTAGCCGCTGGCAGTCGCCTTGGCGGAAAGGGACGGCATTTCGTTGATGCGATCGCCTGCAAAGACGGGGTCGATATTCTTGTTTCGTTGAAGTGGCAGCAGACGAGCGGCACCGCCGAGCAGAAGGTGCCGTTTGAAGTGATGTGCCTCGCGGAAGTCGTTCGTGCCGGAACCGCGCAACGCGCGTATTTGGTGCTCGGTGGGGATGGCTGGACGCTGCGAGACTACTACGTGTCAGGTGCTCTCAATGAGCACCTGATTCACTCGTCGCTTGTGCAGGTTGTCACGCTGGAAGCATTCATTCGACTCGCGAACAACGCGCAGCTCTAGAACTTTCAGACGTCGTCGGACCAGCGCATGTCCCGCACGGCTCGAATCGCGCGATCAAGCGCCGCCTCTAGGTGCACCGCGTCTTCCGCTCGTTCACCGAGTTCTCGTCGCAGTCGCGTCGCGAGTGGCGCAGCCGCCTGTAGCGCGTGCGCCGCGCGCTCGAAGCACTCCGCGAATCGTTTCGGGTCAATCGTGTCCGACATGGCGCCGGACGGTAGCGGAGGGCCATCGCCCGGTCAATCCGTCACGACGACAGCACTTCGCTGATTTCCGCGGCGGCGAGGTTTGCCACGCTCACGTGGGCGGGTCTACTGGGCTTTGAGATGGCGCTGAATGGTGCGAGGACTCTTGTGCAGTCTGGTGGCGAGGTACGCTACGAGCGATTCATCGGACTCGCTGTCATGGTGCTGCTTGTACGTCGCGTGGCGCGCACCATTCGCGGTGAGAAATGCTTGGCACGTTACGGTCAGGTCTTCGCCGTAGACGATTCTCTGGGACACCGTTTGGGCGCCGCCCCCGGCGACGAAAAAGGCAGCCGAGGCGACCGCGAGCGTGAACACCCTCGAGAGAGGCTGCATCGTTTCTTCCTCCCGCCGTGGATTCCGGATCGAGACGCGCACTGCTTTTCGTTCGGGCGGCCATCCAATCGTTATCAGAATAACCGCAGGAATCCGATTCCGCGATGCGACCAGTCTTCCTGGCCCTGGCGAGCCCACGCTTCTGCTGCCGGGCATCACCGCTCAGAAAACGAGCCCTCGTTGGATCAGCGCGACCTGAGCGTCATTAAGACGTTCATGACCTTCATCTCCGCCCATACAGTCAACACCCAGGTCACGGCCTCGATTAATGGCGGTGTACGCGGTTCTCGCTGAAGCCGTCTGGTATCCAGTGGCCCTGCTGCCTGGTCCGAAGCTGCAGTGGAGCCCGATCGACTCGATCAGCGCCTTGGCAACCCCTGACCGATCGCGGCACCTTCGTATCGCAGGAATTGGCTGTGCGCGGCCGGCGGCGGCACACTACGTAGGCGCCTCCGACGATTCGTTGCTCACGGTTCCGTTATCGAGGCATCATCGGGAATCATGCGCATCGCGATGTTCAGCGCCCACCGTTTTGATCGCGAGTTCTTCGAGCGTGCGAACGCGCGGGCAGGACACGACATCACCTATCTGGAGTCCCGGCTCACGCCGGCGTCGAGCGCCCTGGCCAGGGACTTTCCTGCCGTATGCGCCTTTGTGAACGATCGGCTGGATGCGGAGGTGCTGGAGCAGCTGCACACCGGCGGCACGCGCATCATCGCGTTGCGATCGGCCGGGTTCAACAACGTCGACCTGCCCAGGGCCAGGACACTCGGCCTTGTCGTCGTGCGCGTACCATCCTATTCGCCTCACGCGGTCGCCGAACACGCGGTGGCGCTCATCCTTGCGCTCAACAGAAAGATCTACCGCGCTTACAGTCGGGTCCGCGAAGGCAACTTCGCTCTCGACGGACTGCTGGGGTTCGATCTCCGCGGCAAGACGGTGGCAATCATCGGCACGGGCAGGATTGGGACCGTCGTCGCACGGATTCTGAGTGGATTCGGGTGCCGCCTGCTCGGCGCGGATCCCGCGCCGAATGATGTGTGCCGGGCCCTCGGCGTGCAGTATCTGCCGCTCGAGGAGATCTGGCCGCATGCCGACATCGTGACGCTGCACACGCCGCTCACTCCGGTCACACACCATCTGATCGACGCCGCCGCTCTCGAGAAGATGCGCCGCGGCGTCATGGTCATCAACACCGGACGCGGGGGGCTCGTCGATACACGGGCGGTCATTGACGCGCTCAAGAGCGGCCACATCGGCTATCTCGGCATCGACGTGTACGAGGAAGAGGAGCACCTGTTCTTCGAGGACCGGTCGTTGGCCGTCCTGCAGGACGATGTCTTTGCGCGCCTGTTGACGTTCCCGAACGTCATCGTCACGGCGCATCAGGCGTTCTTCACCCACGAGGCGTTGACCGCCATTGCCGAGGCGACGCTCGACAGCGTGTCTGCTTTTGAGCGGGGTGGACGGAGTGGACGGGAACTGTAAATCCGTTGTCGTGCGGCCGCAGCCTGCGCATGCGCCTCTTGGCATACGCCTTGAAGCGTCCAGTGACATGAGTCGTACCGCTGAACTGGTCGCCGCATTCGGTATCGCTTCACTGTCCATGCTCTTCGGGATAGCCGTGGGGTTTGTGGCGGGTGGCGGTCTCGACGCGATGCAGGCGCTCTTCTTCGAGTGAACAAAACAACGATGTACATTTTGCACCCGACCCTTTCAGGCTCTTGATGGGCCAATCGAGATGAGTCCGGGTTCGCTGTCGAGTTCCGCGGTTCCCCTTCATCGTTCGCTGCGACACCTTTCCACTGCCCCCTGAGCCCGCCGCGCCAAGTCAACCGGCAGGCGTACGCCCCTTCCCCGTGCGTGGCCCTCGAGTCGCAACGAGTCTGCCCGAGAGCGACGGTTGACGTGGGCAAGGGGTATCATGTGGCGGCTCTACCGCCGCTTCAGCCACCTGGAAATGATCGGCCGCACGGTCTCGCATTACCGCATCCTGTCCCAGCTTGGCGCTGGGGGCATGGGCGTCGTCTATCGCGCCGAAGACACACGTCTCGGACGCGAGGTCGCGATGAAGTTCGTCTCCGACGACTTCGTCCACGACGAGCAGGCCGTCCAGCGGCTGCGGTCGGAGGCGCGCGCCGCGTCGGCGCTGAATCATCCGAACATCTGCACGATCTTCGACGTCGGCGAGGACGAGGGCCGTCCCTTCATCGTGATGGAGCTGATGAAGGGACAGACGCTGCGCGATCGGCTCCACAACGGACTGCTTCGCGTGCACCAGCTCGTCGACATCGGCATCCAGATCGCCGATGCCCTGCAGGCGACACACACCGACGGCATCATCCATCGCGACGTCAAACCCGGGAACATCTTCCTGACCGAGCGGGGTCACGTGAAGGTCCTCGACTTCGGGCTCGCGAAGCTCACGCCGCGCTTCATCGGCGCGAACCCCTCCGATGTGACCGTCGACCGCACCGTCGCAGGGACGACGCTCGGGACGGTGTCGTATATGTCGCCGGAACAGGCTGCGGGTGAAGAGCTCGACGGTCGAACGGATCTCTTTTCGCTCGGCGTCGTGCTCTATGAGTGCGCGACGGGCCAGCATCCCTTTCCGGGGAAGACGTCCGCCCTCGTGCTGTCGGCGATTCTGAGCAAGGCGCCGACGGCGCCGGTGTCGCTCAATCCGCAGCTGCCGATCCGTCTCCAGGAGATCATCAACAACTGCCTCGAGAAGGATCGCGAGCTGCGCTATCAGTCGGCGGCCGACCTCGGCGCCGATCTGAAGCGACTGCGCCGGGAGATCGAGTCGGGACACTCGCGCACCGTGCAGATCGTGACCGACACGGCGGCAACGACCGCGGTAACGCCCGTCGCGCGCGAGGCGAGCACCGCCGTCGCCAGTGCCCCTGCCCTCTCGCAGTCGACGCCGCCTGCCCCGTCTCGCATCGGAAGGATGGCGGCGGTGGCGGCCGTAGCGCTCCTGCTGGTCGTCGGCGGCTGGATGCTCAGGTCGCAGCTCAACTCGGCGCCCCCTGCCGAGAGCACGAGCGCCGGAAGTCTCGGGGATTCGGAAATCGAGAGCCGGCTTGCTCTTGCCCGCACGAGTCTCGAAGGACGGAACTACCGGGCGGCCGTGGACTACGCAACCGAGGTGCTGGTCGCGAACCCCGGGCACTCGGAGGCGGCCGCGATTCGCGGGCAGGCCGAGGACATGCTGGCGCAGTTCGATGTCACGCTGGCGTTGGCGCGCGAACATCTGGTGGCTGGCAACGTCCCGGAGGCGGCGAGCGCGATAGAAGCCGCGCGGGAAATCGATCCTGATTCGCCGGGCATCGCCGAGCTGTCGGCCCAGCTCGCAAACATGGAACGCGAGCGCGAAGGCGCGTCGCGTGCGCAGAACACGCCTCCACCTGCAGCATCCGCCGGTCGGCCGCAAGCGCAGACGCCGCAACGTGCGTCCGCTCCCGCCACCCGGCCTGCGCCTCCTGCTTCGTCGGCCGGCACGGGCGCTTCGGGGAACCCGGATCCGTCGACTGCCAGTCCGAACCCGACGTCGACGCCTCCGGACGCTTCGCCCTCGGGACAGACACCGCCAGCGTCGGCTGCGAAACCGGAGGCGCAGACTACCGCGCCACAGGCCTCGGCGTCGGCGCCAGCGTCGGCGCCGCCATCGGTCGTTCAGCCTGTGGCTCCAGCAACGGCTGCTGCACCTGCGGCCTCGCGTGCGCTGGACCCTGCACCAAGCGTGGCTCCGCCACCTTCGCCTCCCCCTGCGGAGCCTGACGAGGCCGTGATCCGACGGGTCGTGGCGGCCTACGGCCGCGCGATTGAGAACAAGGACGTGGCGCTGTTTCGATCGGTCAAGCCCAACCTGTCAGCCGCGGAAGAGCGCCGCCTCCAGGAAGGCTTCCGCGCGGTGACGTCACAGCGCGTGGAGCTGACCGTGGCGTCGGTGGCGCAGAAGGGCGACAACGCCTCGGTTGTCGTAGACCGTCGCGATGTCATTCAGGCGGGCGGCCGTCAAAGCACGGTCGACAGTCAGCAGACCCTGACGCTCGCGCGCGCGGCGGGCGGCTGGATCATCACCGAGATCCGTTGAAGCGAGTCGGCGACGAAGGAGCGTTCATGCGACGGCGAGTCGTGGTCCTGGCATGCCTGTGTGTCCTGGGGATGGGCGGAACGGCACGTGCGCAGGACCCATACAACCTGACGGCGACGGTCCCCAATCTCGCCACGATCTTCACCGATCTGTTCGGCCCTCGGGGCCTGATCGTTGACAGTCTCGCGACGCTGCCGGGCGAACAGCCCCATACCGCGCACTTCGTGAGCGACTTCCAGACGAACTTCAGCCAGTTCAGCACCGCCCTTGTCGGACAGCTGGTCAGCATCCCGCTTCCCTCGCCCGGCGGCGGCTTCACGTTCGAGTTCGATCCATCGCTTGGAGTCTTCCGGAGGACGACCGAGAGCTTCGGTCCAATCCTCGCTGACCGCGCCGATACGGTCGGCGCGCGCCGGGTCTCGCTCGGCTTCGCGTACCAGCGTTTCACGTTCGACTCGATCGAAGGCATGAGCCTCGACCGTGTGCCGGCCGTCTTCACGCACGACAACGCTCATTTGCTCGGCGGCCGCGAGGACGTGGTGACCACCACGAACGCCATCGAAGCCACCGTCAACCAGACCGCCCTCTTCCTGACGATGGGCGTGACGGACCGCGTCGACGTGTCGGTGGCTGTCCCCTTCGTGACGTCGTACCTGAAGATCGTCTCGCACGCGCGCATTCAACGGCTCGGGACCACCAACGAGCTGACGCACTTCTTCCGTCAGTCCACCGGCGAAGCAGGCGACGAGCGGATCTTCACGGCGGTCGGACGGGCGGCCGGTCTGGGCGACGTCACCGTCCGGCTCAAGAGCATCGTCCGCAGGAGCGAGGCGCACGCGATCGCAGTCGGCGTGGACTTGCGTTTGCCGACCGGCGACGAGATGGATCTCCTGGGGAGCGGAACCGCAGGCTTCCAGCCGTTCGCCATCTGGTCGTCCACGTACCAGAACTTTTCCCCCCATGCGAACCTGAGCTACGAGTGGAATGGGTCGAGCGTGCTCGCCGGCAATCCCGCGACGGGAGAGGCCGCGCACTTTCCTGATCAGGCGTCCTACGGCATCGGCACGGACATGATCCTGACGCCACGCCTGACCGTCGCGCTTGATCTGATCGGCCGCTACTTCATCGACGCCGAACGCCTTCGCGCGGAGACGTTTCAAGGGCTCGACGGGGTCTCGACCTTTCCCAACATCGTGTTCGCGCGCGACTCGTACAACGAGCTCGGTGGATCGATCGGGGTCAAGGCGAACCTGGTCGACCGCCTGCTGGTGGACGTCAACCTGCTCTTCAAGCTCGACGAGACGGGCCTGCGGGACAAGGTCACGCCGCTCCTCGGGCTCGAATACAGCTTCTGAACGCTCGCGCACGCCTGCTGGCAGATGGGCTCCGGGACGTGCCGGGATAGAGAATCTCGTTCGCTTCCGTTGACCCGTCTCAATCGATTGGATGCCGTGGACGAAGTACGCCTTGACGTATGGCTCGACGTCGCGTGTCTCTTCAGGACGCGCTCTGAAGCCCAGAAGGCCTGCCGTGCCGGCCGGGTGGATGTGAACGGCCAGTCGGCGAAGCCGAATCGCAATCTTCGCTCCGGCGACGAGTTGTCGATCAGCCGTGGGTTCGGACGCAAGCAGCGCCTCATCGTGAGGAATCTGGCTGACAGACACGTGGCGAAAGCTGACGCCCGGGGGCTCTATGAGGATTTGACACCCCCACCGACGCCGGAGGAGATCGAGGCCCGCCGGGCCGAGCGGATCTATCGGGCGGCCGTCACCCCACCCCGCTCGCCGGACAAGCGTGAGCGGCGCGAACGCCGGCGCTTCAAGGAACGCGGCGGCTCCTGAGACGTTGACAGTCCGGGCGCCCTGCAGCAGGATGGCGGCCGGCAAGGAGGCTGCCATGCGCCATCTCGTAGTCACGTTCTCGACGCTGACGGTTCTGGCGACGGGGCTGTCGCCATTCGCCGCTCAGGCCCCGGCACAAGCCGGCGCTACCCTGTTCGTGGGAGCGCGTCTCATCACCGACGGCGATCGTCCTCCCATCGAGGATTCGGCCTTTCTCGTCGAGAACGACCGCATTACCCAGGTAGGCAGACGCGCTGACGTCCAGGCGCCGGCGGGAGCCGTGCGCATCGATCTCACCGGGAAGACCGTGATGCCCGCGATCGTCAACGCGCACGTCCACGTCGGATTTCAGAAAGACGTCAGCTTCGAGAAGGTCAACTACACCCGCGAGAGCATCGTCCACCAGCTGCGCCAGTACGCGTACTACGGGGTCGCTGCGGTCAATACCGCCGGCACGGACGATGGCGAGGTGAGCTATCAGATTCGGGCCAATCCCGTCCCGGGGGCCGCTCTGCTGCGCACTGCGGGGCGGGGATTTGCGGCGCCCAACGCCGGCCCCGGCGGCGCGGCGATGCGCGATTCAGCCTATGGGGTCACGACAGAGGCGGAGGCTCGCCAGTATGTCCAGGAGCTGGCACCGCATAAACCCGACTTCGTGAAGATCTGGGTCGACGATCGTGGCGGTACAGTCGTGAAGCTCGCGCCGAATCTGTACCGCGCCATCATCGACGAGGCACAGAAGCATGGCCTCCGCGTCATGGCGCACGTCTACTACCTGACTGACGCGCGCGATCTGGTCGAAGCGGGCGTCGCCGGATTTCTCCATTCAGTGCGCGACGCGGAGATGGACGACGCGCTTGTCGCCCGCATGAAGGAAAGAAACGTCTTCATCACGCCGAACCTGAACATCAACGGACACGGCGCCTACACGCAGCAGCAGCCATGGTTCGACGATCCGCTGCTCGCCGAGGTGTTCTCGGCCGAAGCGATTTCCCGGCCCCGAGCCGCCGCGAAGCAGGCAGCGGCCAGTGCGAACGCCGCGGCCGGACCGACCTCCTACGAGATGCAGGTTGCGAGTCTGACGAAGTTGAACCGGGCTGGCGTGACGATCGCCCTCGGCGACGACAGCGGCATCCAGAACAGCTTTCCCGGCTATGCCGCCCACCAGCAGCTCGAACGGATGGCAGAGAGCGGGATGACGCCGCAGCAGGTGATCGTGGCTGCGACGCGCACGCCGGCGGAACTGCTGCGGATTCCGGAGCTCGGATCGATTGCGCCTGGCAAGAGCGCGAGTTTCATCGTTCTCGACGCCAATCCGTTCGACGCGCTGTCGAACACGCGGAAGATCTCCAGCGTCTATCTCCGCGGGCAGCAGGTCGATCGCGCGGCGTTCAGGGCACAGCGTCCCTGACCCCCGGCAGCGTCACGCCTTCGGCGTCTTGTCGTTTGCCAGGTCGGGCGTCTGGTCACGCCTGGGGCCGCCCGACCGCTCTTCCTCGCGCCGCGCATAGATGAGCGCGGCAGTGAAGATCACCACAATCAGGCCGAGTGAGAGCCACTTCGGCACCTCGAAGTGCACGTACCCGGCGCCGTGCAGGTACTCGAGGAGCAGCTTGATCCCCACCCACGCGATGATGATGAAGGCGCCGTCGACGAGCGCCGGATAACGCTGCACGATCGCGAGCAGCTGTCCAATCACCAGACGCATCGCGACGATCCCGAGGATGCCGCCCGCGAGGACGACCCAGACCTTGGGCGACATCGCGACCGCGACGAGGATCGAGTCGACCGCAAACACGACGTCCGTGAGCTCGACTTTCGCGACCGTGACCCAGAAGGCCGTGATGCCGAACATCGCCGTCGCCTTCGGCACCTGGCGCCGCTCCTCTGCTCCGCCTGGTTGCGAGAAATGGTGGACTGACAGGTAGAGGAGATAGCCGGCGCCGATGAGCTTCACCCACTGAATCTGGATCAGATAGACGGCCAGCAGCGTCGCAATCGCGCGAAACGCGAATGCTCCGAGGATGCCGTATCGAAGCGCCTGACGCTGTTGATGCTTCGGGAGGCCGAGCACCAGCACCGCGAGAACCATCGCGTTGTCGGCACTCAGCAGGCCTTCGAGAAGGACGAGCAGCCCGACCGTCAGAAAGTCAGCGGATTCGATCACGACGCGCCGGGTGGCTCAGGTGAACAGCCAATGAACGTTTCAGTATGCCGCACGAATATTGACACGACCCGTATCAATGCCTACACTTGATTCGACGCAACGTTGGCCGCATTGTTGCAATTGTTGCAATTGTTGCAAATGAGCGGCTCCGGCGGCGACGTGCTTGGCAGAGCAGGGAACGGTTCCATGGCGCTAGACGACGACCTCTATTTCATTAGCGTTGCTGCGCGGATGCTGGGGATGCACCCCCAGACGCTTCGGAAGTACGAACGCCTCGGTCTGGTCCAGCCGACGCGAACGATCGGCAGTATGCGCGTCTACTCGCGCGGAGAGCTCGAACGCCTGCGCATCATCAAGCGGCTGGTCGAGGACGGAGGCGTCAACCTGGCCGGAGTGCAACGGCTCCTGTCAGTGGCTGAGATTGTGCAGCGGATACGTCCCCTGATGCGGGAAGAGGCGATGTCTGCCAGGGACATGCGCAGGCTCTCGCAGGAGCTCGACTCGCTGACCAGAATGCTGGGCTTCGACTGACATGGAGTTCAAGGACTACTACTCGCTGCTCGGGGTCGCCAAGACGGCGTCGGAGAAGGAGATCAAGACGGCGTTCCGCAAGCTGGCGCGCAAGCACCACCCTGACGTCAATCCGAACGACAAGGCCGCCGAATCCCGGTTCAAGGAGATCAACGAGGCCTACGAGGTGCTCGGCGATCCGGCGAAGCGGAAGAAGTACGACGAGCTCGGCGCCAACTGGCGGATGTACGAACAGGCCGGCGCGCAGCAGGGACAGCCGGCGGGCGGCTGGCAGTACGCGCCTGGCGGTCAGGGCGGCTTCCGCACCATGACCGAAGACGAGATGCGGGAGATGTTCGGCGACGCGGATCCGTTCTCCGACTTCTTCCACACCTTCTTCGGTGGCGCAGGTGGATTTGGCGGAGCCGCTGAAGCGGGCCGCCGGGCCCGTGGCGCCCGGCCTCGTCCGACACGACCGGGTCGCGACGTCGAGCACGAGATTGAGCTCGGATTGGAAGACGCGTTGAACGGGACGATGCGGCGGCTCGCGCTCAGTCACGACGGCCAGGCCCGTACGGTCGACGTCAGGATCCCGGCGGGCGTGGGCGACGGTTCGCGTGTGCGCATCAGCGGCGAGGGCGAGCACGGGACGGGCGGCGCGAAATCAGGCGATCTCTACCTGCGTATTCGTCTTGCGCCGCACCCGCGCTTCGAACGCAAGGGTCGCGACCTCTACACGGGAGTGCCGGTTCCGGTGACAACCGCCGTCCTCGGCGGCGAGGCCGACGTCGTCACGCTGGCCGGCAAGTCGCTCAGGCTGAAGGTGCCGCCGCTGACACAGAACGGACAGGTCTTCCGGTTGAAGGGTCACGGCATGCCGGTGACCAACAAGCCGGCTGAAACAGGCGATCTGTACGCGACCGTCGAGGTCCAGCTGCCGAAGCAGGTGACGCCCGACGAGCGGAAGCACTTCGAAGCGCTGCGATCGCTCGAGGAGCAGAGGAACCGATCATGAACATCAACAAGTACACGGAGAAGGCCCAGGAAGCGGTCCTCGGCGCGCAGAAGCTCGCCGAGCAGATGAGCCATCCGCAGCTCGAGCCGGAACACCTGCTCGTCGCGCTCGTCGAACAGCGTGAAGGCGTGGTGCCCGAAGTGCTTCGCAAGATGTCCGCCGACCCGGCGCAGATTGCGAAGGCCGCGCGCGAGCTGCTCGCGAAGATCCCGCAGGCGTACGGCGGATCCCAGCCCGCCCTCTCGCCGCGTCTTCGTGCAGTGGCGGATCTGGCCGAGAGCGAAGCCGAGCGCCTGAAGGACGAGTACGTCAGCACCGAACACCTGCTGGTCGGCATCGCGTCGGAGCCGGGCCGCTCCCCCGCTGCTCGCCTGCTGACAGATCGCGGTCTCACGGCCGACAAGATCTTCGCCGCCCTTACGACGGTGCGCGGGTCGCAGCGCGTCACCAGTCAGAATCCGGAAGGCACCTACCAGGCGCTCGAGCGCTACGGCCGCGACCTGACCGAATACGCGCGAAAGAACAAGCTCGATCCGGTCATCGGACGCGACGAAGAGATCCGCCGCGTCATCCAGGTCCTCTCACGCCGCACGAAGAACAATCCCGTGCTCATTGGCGAGCCTGGTGTCGGCAAGACGGCCATCGTCGAGGGGCTGGCCATCAGGATCATTCGTGGCGATGTCCCTGAAGGCCTGAAGAACAAGCGGATCGTCGCGCTCGACATGGGCTCCCTGGTCGCCGGCGCGAAGTATCGCGGCGAGTTCGAAGAACGCCTCAAGGCAGTCCTCAAGGAGATCGCCGATTCGCAGGGACAGGTCATCCTGTTCATCGACGAGCTGCATACGGTCGTCGGCGCAGGCGCTGCGGAAGGCTCGATGGACGCCTCGAACATGCTGAAGCCGATGCTCGCGCGCGGCGAGCTGCACACCGTCGGCGCGACGACGCTCGACGAGTATCGGAAGTACATCGAAAAGGACGCGGCGCTCGAGCGGCGCTTCCAGACGGTCCTCGTGGATGAACCGACGGTCGAGGACACGATCAGCAACCTCCGCGGCCTGCGTGAGCGCTACGAGATACATCACGGCGTCAAGTTCAAGGACGCCGCGCTCGTGGCCGCCGCGGTGTTGTCGCATCGCTACATCTCCGACCGCTTCCTGCCGGACAAGGCGATCGATCTGGTGGACGAAGCGGCGTCGAAGCTGCGGATGGAGATCGACTCGATGCCGGTCGAGCTCGATGAGATCGAGCGCAGGGTCATGCAGCTCGAGATCGAGCGGGAGGCCCTGCGCAAGGAGAAGGACAAGGCGTCGGTCGAGCGCCTCGGCAAGCTCGAGAAGGAGCTCGCCGACCTCAAGGAGGAGCGCGCGAGGCTCGCGACGCAGTGGCAGCAGGAGAAGGACGCCATCCAGAAGAGCCGGAAGATCAAGGAAGAACTGGAAGGAGTCCGGCAGGAGGTCGAGCGCGCGCAGCGTGCCGGCGACTACACGAAAGCGTCGGAGCTCCAGTACGGCCGCATCCCCGCGCTCGAGCAGCAGATCAAGGACGAAGACTCGCGCCTCTCTACCCTGCAGCAGGGGCACCGGATGTTGAAGGAGGAGGTCGACGAAGAGGACATCGCCGACGTCGTCAGCAAGTGGACCCACATCCCGGTCAGCCGCCTGATGGAAGGCGAGGTCCAGAAGCTGATTCACATGGAGGACCGCCTCCACCACCGGGTCATCGGCCAGGACGAAGCCATCGCCGCGGTGTCCAACGCCATCCGGCGCGCGCGCGCAGGGCTGCAGGATCCGAATCGTCCGCTCGGCAGTCTGCTCTTCCTCGGTCCGACTGGCGTCGGCAAGA
The DNA here is from genome assembly GCA_050250175.1 of Vicinamibacterales bacterium. Taxonomy (GTDB): domain Bacteria; phylum Acidobacteriota; class Vicinamibacteria; order Vicinamibacterales; family CAVVIG01; genus JBFWPD01. The sequence continues at coordinate 500 of JBFWPD010000049.1, read as the reverse complement.
CAGAGCTGGCGCGTGCCCTCGCCGAGTTCCTGTTCGACGACGAGCAGGCGATGGTCCGGATCGACATGTCCGAGTACCAGGAGAAGCACACCGTCTCACGCATGATTGGCGCACCTCCGGGATACGTCGGCTACGAGGAATCCGGACAGCTGACCGAGGCCGTGCGCCGGCGGCCGTACGCGGTCGTGCTGCTCGACGAAATCGAGAAAGCGCATCCCGAAGTGCTCAACGTCCTGCTCCAGCTGCTGGACGACGGACGCCTCACGGACGGCAAGGGGCGGACGGTCGACTTCAAGAACACCGTCGTCATCATGACGTCGAACCTGGGCAGCCAGTTCATCTCCGATCGCGCGGCGCCGGAGAGCGGCCAGATCGACAATGGGACGCGCCGTGAAGTGATGGACGCGCTTCGCGCCCACTTCAGGCCGGAGTTCCTGAACCGCGTGGACGAGATCATCTTCTTCCACGCCCTCGGACAGGCGCACCTGTCGAAGATCATC